>DXFU01000033.1 GCA_019114305.1 Candidatus Hungatella pullicola
CAAGAGCATTCTGCTAAAAAAGAGTAAAAAGTAATTGCAAGAGATCCAGAAAGAATTATCTGAGAATACAATTAATAAACTGACATCAATAAATAAGGAAAAGTGCCAACGAATACTTGACACATACAAATGCCACAGCTTGCTTGCACTCCCTGTGAACATGTGGTATAATCTCAAAGAATTAGGTAAACACAGGAGGTGTAAGTATATGAAGCATGTGAAAACATTAAGCTCCGGAACATTAAAGGAATCCATGAAGAAGGGTGGATGCGGCGAGTGCCAGACTTCCTGTCAGTCTGCTTGCAAGACATCCTGTACAGTAGGAAACCAGAGCTGCGAGAACAGCAACAGATAGTTTCTCATAACTGTATAACAAGAAACATAGAGGCAGATGGGCAAAACCCCTACGGTCATACATGACGGTAGGGGTTCCTTCGCTTGTCTGCCCTAAGTATGTTTAAGACCAATGATATTGTTAACAATAGATAAGGAGAACATAAGTGATTCATCAATATATTAATAATGGGTATCACATCATTATGGATGTGAACAGCGGTTGTGTCCACAGTGTGGACCCTGTTATGTATGACGGAGTGGAGATGATTGCCAAAGAGATCCCGGAGATGGAAAAGCCTCAACAGCTGCCGGAGGATTTAAAGAATCGGGTAATGGCTCAGCTGATTCCTGTTTATGGAGAACAGGAGGCGAAAGAGGCTCTGGAAGAGATTCAATATCTCATTGACCAGGAAGAGCTGCTTACTCCGGATCAGTACCATGATTACGTAGTTGACTTTAAGAAGAGAAAAACGGTGGTAAAGGCTTTGTGCCTGCATATTGCCCACGACTGTAATCTGGCTTGTCAATACTGTTTTGCGGAAGAGGGAGAATACCATGGACGAAGAGCTCTTATGAGTTTTGAGGTAGGGAAAAAGGCCCTGGATTTCCTTATTGCCAATTCTGGAAACCGGAGAAATCTGGAAGTGGATTTCTTTGGGGGAGAACCGCTGATGAACTGGAACGTAGTAAAACAGCTGGTGGAATACGGTCGTTCCAAGGAAAAGGAATTCAACAAGAATTTCCGATTTACCATGACAACCAACGGAGTTCTTCTCAACGATGAGATTATGGAATTCTGCAATAAAGAAATGAGCAACGTGGTAATGAGTCTTGACGGAAGAAAAGAGGTCAATGACCGGATGCGTCCTTTCCGTGGTGGAAAGGGAAGCTATGATCTGATTGTTCCGAAGTTCCAGAAATTCGCCAAGTTAAGAGGCGATAAGGACTATTATATCCGAGGAACCTTTACCCGTTATAATCTGGATTTCTCGAAAGATGTTCTGGAATTTGCCGATCTTGGTTTCGAAAGCATGTCTATTGAGCCGGTAGTGGCTCAGCCGGAGGAAGATTACGCCATTCGTCAAGAGGATCTTCCGCAGATCATGGAAGAATACGACAATCTTGCAAAAGAATATATCAAGCGGCACAAAGAGGGAAGAGGCTTTAATTTCTTCCATTTTAACATAGATTTAAACCAAGGTCCCTGCGTTGCCAAGCGCCTGTCCGGATGCGGATCAGGAACGGAGTATCTGGCTGTTACTCCATGGGGCGATTTGTATCCCTGTCACCAGTTTGTAGGTGAAGAGAAATTTCTTTTGGGCAATGTGGATACAGGCGTGACCAATACGGCTGTCCGGGATGAGTTCAAACTGTGCAATGTTTACGCCAAAGATAAATGCAGAGACTGTTTTGCCAGATTTTACTGCAGCGGAGGCTGTGCGGCTAACTCTTACAATTTCCATGGAAGCATTACAGACGCTTATGATATAGGCTGTGAGATGCAGAAGAAGAGAATTGAATGCGCCATTATGATTAAGGCGGCTTTGGCAGAAGAATAATTACGGAAAGAAGGAAAATGACATGAAGAACAACAAGGGCAAAAGCCTTGCCGGCCTGGTGCTGGCTTTGGCCGTAGTAGGATTGTTTGGTTTCTTCGGTTACACATGTTTGGATGACATTAAGCTTGGCCTTGATCTGGCCGGCGGCGTCAGCATTACTTATCAGGCAACAGAAGAAAATCCCAGCAGAGAGGATATGGCCGATACCATATACAAGCTGCAGCAGAGGGTGGAAAGCTACAGCACAGAGGCTGAGGTTTATCAGGAAGGCAGCAATCGTATTAACGTAGATATTCCGGGAGTCTCTGATGCCAATGCCATTTTGGAGGAATTGGGCAAACCTGGCTCTCTTACATTTACCGATGAAGAGGGGAATGTTTTGCTGGATGGAACTCAGGTGGAGAACGCCCAGCCTGTAATAGGAGATAATAACGGCATCCGGGAGTATATGGTAGACCTTACCTTTACGGAAGAAGGCGCTGAAACCTTTGCCAAAGCCACAGAGGAAAATATTGGCAAGAGAATTGCTGTCGTTTATGACGGACAGATCTATTCCAATCCAATGGTCCAGGAGGCTATTACTCAGGGGCAGTGCCAGATTACCGGCATCAGTTCTTATGAGGAAGCCCAGAGGCTGGCTTCTACCATCCGAATTGGTTCTCTTTCCCTTGAGCTGGAAGAGCTTCGATCCAACGTAGTAGGCGCTCAGCTGGGGCAGGATGCAATTACCACCAGTCTCATGGCCGGAGCTGTGGGGTTTGCCATTGTTGTTGTGTTCATGATTGTGGTTTATCGGATTCCAGGGGCAGCGGCAAGCATTGCTCTTACTCTTTATGTGGGACTGATTCTGGTTCTGCTGGCCGCCTTTGAGATTACCCTTACCTTACCTGGTGTGGCTGGCATTGTGCTGTCAATCGGCATGGCTGTAGACGCCAATGTTATTATCTTCACACGTATTAAGGAAGAGATCGGAGCGGGGAAGACGGTTCACACTGCTATTCAATCAGGATTCCACAAAGCGCTTTCTGCTATTATTGACGGCAATGTAACTACATTAATTGCTGCTGCTGTTCTTTTCTGGAGAGGCTCCGGTACGGTAAAGGGATTTGCATCGACCCTGGCTCTGGGCATTATTCTTTCTATGTTTACAGCGCAGTTTGTGACAAAGTTTATCCTGAACGCCTTTTACGGTCTTGGATTCCAGTCTGAAAAGTTTTATGGAACAAAGAAGGACAGAAAATCTGTGGATTTCCTGGGAAAGAGGAAGCTGTGCTTTGTTTTATCTGCTGCGGTGATCCTCATTGGATTTGCCGGTCTGGCAGTGAACGGAGCAGGAGAGGGAAACATGCTGAATTACAGCATGGAATTTGTTGGAGGTACTTCTACGAATGTTACTTTCAATGAGGATCTGTCTCTGGAGGAGCTTTCCAGTGAGGTAGTGCCGGTTGTGGAAGCGGTGACAGGAGACGCAGATGTGCAGACCCAGAAGGTGGCAGGAACCAACGAAGTTATCATTAAGACCAGAACCCTTTCTGTAGAGGAGAGGGAAGCTTTAAACCAGTCTTTGACGGATCATTTCGGCATTGACAAGGAATCTATAACTGCTGAGAGCATTTCAGGCGCTATTAGTTCGGAGATGAGAACTGACGCGGCAGTGGCAGTGATTATGGCTACGATCTGCATGCTGCTTTATATCTGGTTCCGGTTTAAGGATATCCGTTTTGCAAGCAGCGCGGTAATTGCTCTTCTCCACGATGTTTTCGTCGTGCTGACCTGTTATGCGGTGTTCCGATGGTCTGTAGGCTCCACATTTATTGCCTGCATGCTTACTATTGTAGGTTACTCCATTAACGCTACCATTGTTATCTTTGACCGAATCAGAGAAAATCTAAAGTTGTCCGGCAGGAAAGCAGATCTGGCAGAGATTGTAAACGCAAGTATTACCCAGACCTTTACCAGAAGTGTCAATACCTCTCTGACTACATTTATCATGGTATTTGTGTTATATATTATGGGAGTTTCCTCTATTCGGGAATTTGCCCTTCCTTTGATGGTTGGAATTGTATGCGGCGCCTATTCTTCCGTATGCATCACCGGAGCACTGTGGTATATAATGACTATAGGAAAAAATAACAGATACAAGAAAACCATGGAAGCTGTAAAGACAGTTTCCAAGAAAAAATAAGAGTATATAAGGAATGAAAATGAACTATAAAATCATTGCAAAGGATGGACGGGCCAAAAGAGCTGAAGTTACAACAGTTCATGGAACTATACAGACCCCTGTTTTTATGAATGTTGGTACAGTGGGAGCCATAAAAGGGGCTGTATCTACTGATGATCTGCGTCAGATTGGCACTCAGGTGGAGCTGTCCAATACTTACCACCTTCACGTGAGAACAGGAGATAAGCTGATCAAAGAATACGGAGGACTCCATAAATTCATGAATTGGGATCGTCCTATTCTGACAGATTCCGGCGGATTTCAGGTGTTTTCCCTTACAGGTCTGAGAAAAATAAAGGAAGAAGGCGTTTATTTCCAGTCCCATATTGATGGAAGAAAGATTTTTATGGGACCGGAGGAAAGCATGCAGATTCAGTCTAATTTGGGATCTACCATTGCCATGGCCTTTGATGAGTGTCCTCCCCACCCGGCAACCAGGGAATATATGCAAAACAGCGTGGACAGAACAACCAGGTGGCTGGAACGGTGTAAAATCAAAATGGATCAGTTAAACAGTCTTCCCGATACCCTAAACAGGCAGCAGCTTCTCTTTGGTATCAATCAGGGCGGAACCTTTGAGGACATCCGTATTGCTCATGCTAAGACCATATCTGCCATGAATCTGGATGGCTATGCCATAGGCGGTTTGGCAGTAGGTGAAAGCCATGAGGAGATGTATCGGATTCTGGATGAGACTGTGCCTTATCTCCCGGAAAATAAACCAACCTATTTGATGGGAGTTGGAACACCGGCCAATATTCTTGAGTCTGTGGATCGGGGCGTGGATTTTTTTGACTGCGTGTACCCTTCCAGAAATGGACGTCATGGACACGTATACACCAACCATGGTAAACTTAACTTGTTTAATGTAAAATATGAGCTGGATCACAGACCCATTGAAGAGGGCTGCGCCTGCCCGGCCTGCCGTTCCTACAGCAGAGCGTATATCCGCCATTTGCTGAAAGCCAAAGAAATGCTGGGTATGAGATTATGTGTATTGCATAATTTGTATTTTTATAATACAATGATGGAAGAAATCCGTCAGGCCATAGAGGAACACCGCTATGCGGATTACAAGGCAGCGAAGCTGGAGGGTATGGCATCAGGAAGTTCAAAGAATGATTAAGAGAGACGGATTGGAATAAAGGAGGAAGTTATTTATGATACTTGCGACAGAGGGCAGCGGTGCTATGGGCATTGGGTTCTGGATTATCTATATTGTGGTAATCTTTGGATTTATGTATTTCATTGCCATAAGACCTCAGAAGAAGGAAAAGAAGAGACAGGCAGAGCTGCTTGCAAGCGTTGCTGTGGGAGACAGTATTCTGACGAACAGCGGATTTTACGGTGTAGTAATTGATATGACAGATGATACTGTAATTGTAGAATTCGGAAATAATAAGAACTGCAGAATACCGATGCAGAAGTCGGCTATCGTTCAGGTGGAAAAACCGGAAGCATAGATAGACAGTGAGAGGATGTTGCAGAAGGGACTCTTCCCTGGCCTGCACCATCCTTTTTTATTTCATAGGAAATTCTGAAGATCCTGGGGTGTAAAAGGAAGGGGAAAATTTATGGAACAGCAGAATGCGAAACAAAACAAACTGGGAACGGAACGGGTAGGACGGCTTTTGTTTCGCCTAGCCATGCCTGCGATCGCAGCTCAGATTATTAATGTTATGTATAATATGGTAGACCGGATGTATATCGGACATATTCCGGAGGTAGGAGCCGCAGCCCTTACCGGTGTTGGCGTGACTATGCCGGTTATTATGGCCATTACGGCTTTTGCTTATTTTGTAAGCATGGGAGGCGCGCCCAGATCATCTATTATGATGGGAAAAGGGAAAATGGAAGAGGCGGAAAAAATCCTGGGAAACTGTACGGTTATGCTGGTAATCGTTGCTTTGCTTCTGACTCTGGTATTTCAGATATTTGGAAGAGAAATTCTCCTTCTTTTCGGAGCCAGTGAAAATACTATCGGCTACGCCTGGGATTATATGAGAATTTACTCTATGGGAACTATATTTGTCCAGTTGTCCCTGGGACTTAACGCCTTTATTACGGCTCAGGGATACGCAAAGACCAGTATGCTTACAGTGCTTATCGGCGCTGTCTGCAATATTATTCTGGATCCCATTTTTATTTTTGGATTTAACATGGGAGTAAGGGGAGCTGCCTTGGCAACCATTATCTCTCAGGCTATTTCTTCTGTATGGGTGGTATATTTCCTTGCGTCGGGCAAGACCACTCTTTCTATTAAATGGAAGAGAATGAAGCTGGAGACAGCAGTTGTACTTCCATGTATGGCTCTGGGATTGTCTCCTTTTATTATGTCTTTTACTGAAAGTGCCATTTCCGTATGCTTTAACGCCTCCCTGCTGAAATACGGCGGAGACATTGCTGTTGGAGCTATGACCATCCTCACCAGTGTAATGCAGTTTTCCATGCTGCCTCTTCAGGGCCTTACCCAAGGGTCACAGCCCATTGTAAGCTTTAACTATGGTGCGGGAAACGGAGAAAGGGTGAAAAAGACATTTCAGATACTGTTTGTGTCTGCTGTAACCTATTCTACCCTTTTGTGGGCGCTGGCAGAGTTCGTTCCCCAGATGTTTGTGGCCATATTTACCAGTGATCCTCAGCTTACTGAGTATACTATATGGGCTTTGCAAATCTATATGGCCACATCTCTTATGTTTGGAGCTCAGGTGGCCTGCCAGCAGACCTTTATCGCCCTGGGAAATGCCAAGGCCTCCGTTTTTCTGGCACTGCTTCGGAAAGTGATCCTTCTGATTCCGCTGATTTTTATCCTTCCGCTTTTCGTGGAAAACAAACCTATGGGTGTATTTTTGGCGGAGCCGGTTGCTGATTTCTGCGCTGTATGCGTGACAGTGACTATGTTTGCCATAAGTTTTAAAAAAGTGCTGAAGGAGATGAAGGGACGGAAGAAAAGGCCTGTGGCCTAGATCCAACCGCCATCCAGACCGATAATCTGACCAGTGAGGTAGCTGTTCTTGTATCCTAAATGATATACAAGATCCGCTACCTCTTCTGCTTTGCCTAAACGTCCTGAGGGAATCTCATCAATAAGGGAGATCAGTTCATCTTCCTCCAAAAACTGGTTCATTTCCGTATCAATAGCCCCGCAGGCCACAGCATTAACCTGGATGTTGCTGGGGGCCAGTTCCTTGGCCAAAGCTTTGGTAAACGCGTTGATTCCTCCTTTTGTGGCAGAGTAGGCTACTTCACAGGAAGCACCCACAACCCCCCAGACGGAGGAAATGTTAATAATCTTTCCCTGTTTGCGTTCTACCATACCTGGAATGGCAAGGCGGCAGCAGTTAAAAACAGAGGTAAGATTTGTTTTTATAATTTTATCCCAGGCCTCCGGCGGCATATCCTGAAGAAGACCGATATAGGAGATTCCGGCGTTGTTTACCAGAACGTCCAGAGGCCCGAATTGTTTGCGGATTTGACTGAACATGGCGCTGCATTGATCCAGATCTCCCATATCGCCAAGAAATGGAAGACAGCTTACCTGGTAGGATTCCAGCTCCCGTTTGGTCTGCATCAGACGGTCCTTGCTGTGAAGGCAGCTGATGGCTACGTTATAGCCTTTTTTCGCAAATTTAACGGCAATGGCTTTGCCGATTCCCCGGGAAGCGCCGGTTACCAGTACGGTTTTTTTTGACATAATTATCACCCTTTCTGTCAGTTCTCTCTTTATTTTAACAGACTGAAAAAACAAATGCAACGCAGGGGGATTGCATACATTGGCCAAATCAAGTTATAATGACCGTATAAGTTTAATTATGAAGAAAAGGCAGGTAATATGGATGGAAAAGATTTATGATACAGTCATTATAGGATCCGGTCCGGCAGGTCTGGCAGCAGCCATTTATGGAAGGAGGGCTGAGCTGGATCTGGTGGTTATAGAGAAAGAACTGGCCAGCGGCGGCCAGGTGTTAAATACCTACGAGGTAGACAATTATCCGGGACTTCCTGGAATTAACGGGTTTGATCTGGGAATGAAGTTTCGGGAACACGCGGATAAACTGGGAGCTTCCTTTGTGACAGATCAGGTAAAATCTGTGGCAAAGGAGGGAGAACTTTTCCGGGTAGCGGGAGAAGAAGGACAGTGGCTGACGAAAACAGTGCTCATAGCCTCCGGTGCTCACCACAGTAAACTTCAGGTTCCGGGGGAAGAGGAATTTTCCGGCATGGGAGTATCCTACTGCGCTACCTGTGACGGTGCTTTCTTCCGCGGAAAGGTGACTGCCGTAGTGGGAGGCGGAGATGTGGCGATTGAGGATGCCATCTTTCTTTCCCGTATGTGTAAGAAAGTGTATTTGATTCACAGAAGAGATGAGCTGAGAGGAGCCAAAACTCTGCAGACTCAGCTGTTTGCCCTGGATAACGTGGAGGTGATCTGGGATACTGTAGTTGAAAGGATTGAGGGGGATGACCAGGTGAGGAGTCTTTCCCTCAAAAATAAGAAGACGGGAGAGGAAAGTCCGCTGGAAGTGGACGGCGTATTTATTGCAGTGGGGATTCAGCCGGAGACAGAAAATTTTCAGGGGCTGGCTCAAATGGAACGTGGATATTTCGTGGCAGGTGAGACCTGTGAAACCACTGCACAGGGAATCTTTGCTGCAGGAGATGTAAGAACCAAGCAGCTTCGTCAGGTGTCCACAGCTGTGGCAGATGGAGCCAATGCAATTACCAGTATTGAACGGTATCTTTCCGGTTTGGGAAAATAGGGGAAAAGGAAATTGGATCATATAAAGGTAAGTAAAAAATAAGAAATAGGGAAAGGCCTGTGAAGAATTGATTCTTCACAGGCCTTTCCCTGCTGTCCCCGTTTCCATAAGCGCCAGAACGGGAATGAACGAAGCCTTTTAGAACTCCGGTTCAATTAATCCGTAAGTGCCGCCTTTTCTCTTGTATACTACGTTTACTTCTTCGGTGTCCGCATTGAGGAAAACGTAGAAATTGTGTCCCAGAAGTTCCATTTGGATACAAGCTTCCTCCGGATCCATAGGTTTTACGGCAAAACGTTTTGTTTTGACGATTTCAATGTCCTCATCCAGATCGGATTCTTCCTGAAGGAATGCCTGAGAGAAGGAAGGTGCCGACTGTTTTTTGTCGATAATTTTATTTTTATATTTCTTTAACTGACGTTCCAGAATCTCTTCTACAAGATCAATGGAAACATACATATCGCTGCTGGATTCTTCTGCACGGATTATATGACCTTTAACCGGAATGGTTACCTCGATTTTCTGCATATCTTTCTGTACGCTGAGCCTTACAGTAGCTTCTGTTGCTGGGGCGAAGAACTTGTCCAGATTTCCTAACTTATCCTCAACTGCACTTCTAAGCCCTGGTGTAACCTCGATGTTTTTTCCTGTAATTGTAAAACGCATAAGTCATCAGCTCCTTTTTCTTGAGATGGTTTTAGTATACCATGTTTGTTTGAAAAATTCAATAGAATCAAAAGAATGTTATGACAATTAATCTAAATTTTTTATGAAATGTATATACTTGCCGTGAAAAAAGTCATTGAAAAACTATATCAGGCTGTTTTTAAAAGTCAAGAGCAGGAACATTGTTTTTGTCGAAAAAAGTAAATTTATGACAAGTACACAAAAATCTGTTAAGAAAAAGACGAAAAAGGAGGGGTGAAAAAAAGGTCTTGTAAGTTGTGGATAATGTGGATAACTCGGTGCATAACTGATTTTCATTGTAAATATAAGATTTTTCAAGGTGGATAAAAATGGGGACATCAACAAATTTTGTTGTGGAAAAAGTGGATAACTAAATAATCGAACACATTTTTTGTGCAATCTGTCGAGTTAACCATAATCTGTTCTTTTTTTGACGGATAAGAAAGAGGAAGAACAGAAAAAATAAAGGAAAGAATATGACCAGAATGTAAATTTTTTATGAATCCGTTGAATTAACAGGGAGTTAGTGCTACAATATACGGGATTGTATCGCATTTATAGTAAGAAGAGTAGGAGAATGTACCATGAATCTCATTCAAAAAATATTTGGAACCCATAGTGAAAGGGAGGTTAAACTGATCCTTCCTATAGTTGATAAGATAGAGTCCCTGCAGCCTAAAATGGCAGCCTTGACAGATGAAGAACTGAGGGACAATACCAGGATTTTTAAGGAGCGGCTGGCAGCTGGTGAGACTCTGGATGACATTCTCCCGGAGGCGTTTGCCACAGTCAGAGAAGCAGCAAAGAGAGTTTTGAACATGGAACATTTCCGGGTTCAGCTTATTGGAGGTATTGTACTTCACCAGGGACGTATTGCTGAGATGAAGACCGGTGAAGGTAAGACGCTGGTTTCTACCTGTCCGGCTTATTTAAACGCTCTTGCAGGAAAAGGTGTTCAGATCGTTACAGTTAACGACTATCTGGCTAAGCGTGATGCCGAGTGGATGGGCCGTGTCCATGAATTTTTAGGTCTTAAGGTAGGCGTGGTATTAAATTCCATGAATTCAGATGAGAGACGGGCGGCTTATAATTGTGATATTACTTATGTAACCAACAATGAGCTGGGATTCGATTATCTGAGAGATAATATGGCTATTTACAAAGAGCAGACTGTATTAAGAGATCTGGATTACTGTATTATCGACGAGGTGGACTCTGTTCTCATTGATGAGGCGAGAACCCCTCTGATTATATCCGGCCAAAGCGGCAAATCTACAAAACTGTATGAGGTATGTGATATTCTGGCCCGTCAGTTAGAGCGGGGTGAGGCTTCCGGCGAATTCTCCAAGATGGGCGCCATTATGGGAGAGGTTATTGAGGAAACCGGCGATTTTATTGTGGATGAGAAGGATAAAGTTGTAAATCTTACGGAACAGGGTGTGGATAAAGTTGAGAAATTTTTCCACATTGAAAACCTGTCCGATCCGGAGAATCTGGAAATACAGCACAATATTATTCTGGCTCTCCGCGCCAACTACCTGATGTTCCGCGATAAGGATTATGTAGTTAAGGATGATGAGGTACTGATTGTCGATGAGTTTACCGGGCGTATTATGCCGGGAAGAAGATATTCTGACGGACTTCATCAGGCCATTGAGGCAAAGGAACGTGTTAATGTAAAGAGAGAAAGCAAGACGCTGGCAACCATTACATTCCAGAACTTCTTTAATAAATATAGAAAGAAGGCAGGTATGACCGGTACCGCCCTTACAGAGGAAAAAGAGTTCAGAAATACCTACGGAATGGATGCCATTGCTATTCCCACAAACCGCCCGGTAGCCCGTGTGGATCGGGAAGATGCGGTTTATAAGACAAAAAAAGAGAAGTTTAACGCTGTCTGCAACGAGATCGAGGAAGCATATAAGAAGGGACAGCCGGTTCTGGTTGGTACTATTACCATTGAGACTTCCGAGATGTTAAGCGGAATGTTAAAGAGAAGAGGAATTCCTCACAAAGTTCTTAATGCGAAGTATCATGAGCTGGAGGCTGAAATTGTAGCGGATGCAGGTATCCACAAGGCAGTTACCATTGCCACCAACATGGCGGGCCGTGGTACGGATATTAAGCTGGATGACGAAGCCAGAGCTTTAGGCGGTCTGAAGGTAATTGGTACAGAGCGCCATGAGTCCAGGCGTATTGACAATCAGTTAAGAGGACGTTCCGGACGTCAGGGAGATCCTGGTGAATCCAGATTTTACATTTCTCTGGAAGATGATCTGATGAGACTGTTCGGGTCCGAGCGTCTGATGAGCATGTTCAATGCTCTGGGTGTTCCGGAGGGAGAGCAGATTGAGCACAAGATGCTGTCCAATGCGATTGAAAAGGCTCAGATGAAGATTGAGACAAACAACTATGGAATCCGTGAAAACCTGCTGAAGTACGATGAGGTTATCAACGAGCAGAGAGAGGCCATTTACGCCGAGAGACGGAAAGTTCTCAATGGCGATAATATGAGAGAAGTTATCCTTAAGATGGTTACAGATATTGTGGAAAATGCTGTAGATCTGTCTATCCCTGATGATCAGTCTGCTGAAGAGTGGGATCTGAAGGAACTGAATACTCTTCTTCTTCCCATTGTGCCGTTAAAGCCTATTACTCCTCCTGAAAACAAGAAGATGAAGAAAAATGAGTTAAAGCATATGCTTAAAGAAGAGGCAATTAAGCTTTACGAGACTAAGGAAGCAGAGTTCCCTCAGGCAGAGCAGATTCGTGAAATTGAGCGGGTCATTCTTCTTAAGGTAATTGACAACAAGTGGATGGCCCATATTGACGATATGGACCAGCTGCGTCAGGGAATCGGACTTCAGGCTTATGGCCAGAGAGATCCTTTGGTTGAGTACAAGATGAGCGGCTATCGGATGTTTGAGGAGATGACTGCAGCGATTCGTGAGGATACAGTAAGAATTCTGTTCCATATCCGGGTAGAGCAGAAGGTTGAGAGAGAGCCTGCCGCTAAGGTAACCGGCACCAATAAGGACGACAGTGTGGCGAAAGCGCCTGTTAAGAATGAGACAAAGATTTATCCAAATGATCCATGTCCATGCGGCTCCGGCAAAAAGTATAAACAGTGCTGCGGCCGGAAGCTGGTTTAAGGTAAAAATAAAATCTGATTAATAGAAAGTAGGTGACACTGTGGTCGAGTTAGATCAGTACAAATATGAATTATCTACATTTGAAAAACCATTAGTGGAAGTGAGGGATTCACTTTGACTTGGATAACAAGTTAAAGCGGATTGACGAACTTGATAAATCCATGGAAGAACCGGGCTTCTGGGAAGATCCGGAAAAGTCCGCTAAAATTGTTCAGCTGGCCAAGAATCTGAAGGATACGGTTGAGAAGTATAAGTCCCTGGAACAGCAGTTTGAGGATATTGGCGTGCTGATTGAAATGGGCAATGAGGAAAATGATGCCTCTGTGGTTCCTGAAGTGGAAGAAATGATAAAGGAATTGAAAGAGAAGCTGGAGGAGATGCGGGTTGCCACCCTTCTTTCCGGTGAGTATGATGACAATAATGCCATTCTCCGTCTCAACGCAGGAGCTGGAGGAACAGAGTCCTGTGACTGGTGCGGTATGCTGTACCGGATGTATTGCCGTTGGGCGGAAAAGAAAGGGTTTTCCGTTGAGGTTTTGGATTATCTGGATGGAGAGGAAGCTGGAATTAAGTCCGTTACTATCCAGATCAATGGCGTTCATGCCTACGGCTATTTGAAATCAGAAAAGGGAGTTCACCGTCTGGTGAGAATCTCTCCCTTTAATGCCGCTGGAAAGAGACAAACATCTTTTGTGTCCTGCGATGTTATGCCTGATATTGAAGAGGATCTGGATGTGGAAATCAATGAGGATGACTTAAGAATTGATACTTATCGTTCCAGTGGCGCAGGCGGACAGCATATTAATAAAACTTCTTCCGCTATACGAATTACCCATATTCCCACTGGAATTGTGGTACAGTGCCAAAATGAGCGTTCTCAGTTCCAGAATAAGGATAAGGCTATGCAGATGCTGAAGGCCAAATTGTATATGCTGAAGCAGCAGGAGAATGCGGAAAAGCTTTCTGATATCCGGGGAGATGTGACAGAGATTGGCTGGGGCAATCAGATTCGATCTTATGTGCTTCAGCCGTATACAATGGTGAAAGATCATCGGACCAACGCGGAGACCGGAAATGTGGGAAGCGTTCTGGATGGATCCATTGATCTGTTTATTTATGCATATCTGCGGTGGATCAATACAGGAGCAAAGGCAGATCAGCAGCAGGAATAGACTGCATAATAACGACTATTTATGCATTGCAGAAAACGCATAATCATATAATGGGTGCTGTAAAGTGGGAAGATAGACTGTATGAGGACATTTATTCCTGCTTTGCAGCCCTTTCTTTATCCTTTTTTTCGAAACAAATGGGAAAAAACTTGAAACTGCTCAGGGAAGATTTTTCTTTCTCTTAAAAAAGTGGTTGCATACTTTGCATAAATATGATAATATCTTCCCTATAAAAACATATGTGTCTGACATACGGACATAGGAGGGGAAGATTTCAGTATGGAAGAGAAAAGTAAATATTTTGTGGTAAAGCAGAAGGCTGTGCCTGAAGTATTGCTGAAAGTAGTGGAAGCAAAAAAACTGTTGGAATCAGAACGGGCGATTACGATCCAGGAGGCAGCAGACAAGGTTGGAATCAGCCGCAGCTCCTTCTACAAGTATAAAGATGATATTTTCCCCTTTTATGATAATACGAAGGGGAAGACCATTACGCTGGTTATGCAGATGGATGACGAGCAGGGATTATTGTCCGATATTCTCCATGTGGTAGCGGATTATCGGGCCAATATTCTGACCATCCATCAAAGTATTCCAGTTAACGGAGTGGCCACTCTTACTTTAAGTGTGGAGGTGCTGGAAAGCACCGGCAATATATCCCGTATGGTAGAGGATATAGAGGAGAAAAAAGGAGTCCACTACGTAAAAATTTTAGCCAGGGAGTAGGAGAGTATTATGATTCAGGTTGCAGTTATGGGCTACGGCACTATCGGTTCCGGTGTGGTAGAAATTTTAGAGAGGAACCGGAAAAAGATAGCGGAAGCTGTAAAAGAAGAGGTTCATGTAAAGTATGTTCTGGATTTGCGAGAGTTTCCCGGAAGTCCGGTAGAGAATAAAATTGTTCATGATTTTTCTGTTATTGAAGCGGATCCGGAGATCTCCATGGTAGTGGAGACTATGGGCGGCTTGAATCCGGCTTACAAGTTTGTAAAGGCCTGCCTGGAAGCAGGAAAACATGTGGCTACCTCCAACAAAGCCTTGGTGGCCGCCTATGGCACAGAGCTGCTTCAGATTGCCGCCAGCCGCAATGTAAACTTCTTTTTCGAGGCCAGTGTAGGCGGTGGTATTCCAATTATCCGTCCTCTTTATACCAGCCTTGCGGGAGAAGAAATTCAGGAAATTACAGGAATTCTCAATGGAACTACCAATTATATCCTGACAAAGATGGATAAGGAAAAGGCAACCTTTGAATCTGCTCTCAGAGAGGCCCAGGAGCTGGGGTATGCGGAGAGAAATCCGGAAGCGGACGTAGAGGGACATGACACCTGCAGGAAGATAGCCATTCTTACTGCAATGGCAACAGGTCACGAAGTAGATTACCAGGAAATTTATACAGAGGGAATTACAGGCATTACAGATGTGGATTTCCGTTATGCCGATTCCATGGGAACGTCTATTAAGCTGTTTGGCTCCAGCCGTATGGAGGAGGGGATGGTTCATGCGTGGGTGGCTCCCGTTATGATCGGCCCGTCCCATCCTCTTTACAGTGTCAGCGATGTTTACAATGGAATTCTGGTAAAGGGCAATATGCTGGGAACAGCCATGTTTTATGGAAGCGGCGCAGGAAAGCTTCCTACGGCCAGCGCGGTAGTAGCTGATATGATAGAGGCTCTTACGTCTAAGGGCCATGCAGTTATGGGCTGGGACGACAATCGTTTGAAGCTTGACCACATGAAGGGTTCCAGAAGCCGCTTCTTTGTCCGGATTAAAGGCACTGCTCAGGAGCGTCAGGAAGAAGCTAGAGAGGTATTTGGCCCAATTCAGGTAATTGAGCTGGAGCATTTAGATGAATTTGCTGTAATCACAGAAGTGATGACAGAGGAAGAATATGAAAATAAGGCGGCGTGTCTGCAGGGAATCAGACAGAGAATCCGCGCTGAAATATAATATTTGGAGGCATCCATGCTGGTAGTTAAGAAATTCGGAGGAAGCTCCGTTGCAGACAAGGAAAGAATTTTTAATGTGGCCAGGCGCTGCATAGAAGACTATGAAAAGGGGAATCAGGTGGTAGTTGTTCTGTCCGCTATGGGTAAGACAACGGATCAGCTCATTGCCAAGGCTCATGAGATTAACCCAAACCCATCGAAAAGAGAGCTGGATATGCTGTTAACCACAGGAGAGCAGACCAGTGTGGCTCTTATGACCATGGCCTTCCATGCTCTGGGAGTTCCTGCTGTTTCCTTAAATGGTGCCCAGGTTCCCATGAGAACCACTTCTGCTTATGGAAACGCAAAGCTTAAGCGTATTGACACGGAGAGAATTCTGCACGAACTGGAATCTAAAAAAATTGTGGTAATTACCGGATTCCAGGGAATTAACAAATATGACGATATGAATACATTGGGACGAGGGGGGTCTGATACAACCGCAGTAGCCCTTGCGGCGGCTCTTCATGCCGATGCCTGTGAGATTTACACAGACGTGGAAGGCGTTTATACTGCGGACCCAAGAATTGTTCCAAATGCGAGAAAGCTTTCCGAGGTGTCCTATGATGAGATGCTGGAGTTTGCCTCTCTGGGCGCCAAGGTGCTTCATAACCGATCTGTGGAGATGGCCAAACGATACGGCGTTCAGCTGGTTGTTTTATCCAGTCTTACAAGGGCAGAAGGAACTATCGTCAAGGAGGAAACAAAAGTGGAGAGAATGATTGTCAGCGGCGTGGCAGCCGATAAGAATGTAGCCCGTATTTCTGTTATTGGGGTAAAGAATGAGCCGGGAATCGCTTTTAAGATTTTTAACCTTCTGGCCAGAAATCAGATTAATGTGGATATTATTATTCAGTCCATTGGACGGGAGGAGAGAAAGGATATTTCATTTACCGTTGCCAGAACTGATTTGGAAGAGGCTATGACTCTGCTCAATGAAAACAGAGAGGCAATGACTGCTCAGGCTATTACCTGCGAGGAAGGCGTTGCTAAGCTTTCTATTATCGGAGCCGGAATGACCGGAAATCCGGGAGTGGCGTCTAAGATGTTTGAGGCTTTGTACAGCGCTAACATCAACATTAAAATGATTGCAACTTCTGAGATCAGAATCACAGTTCTTATTAACGAGGCAGATGTAAACCGGGCAATGCGTACGGTTCACGACGCCTTTGATCTGGCTGAGTAAAATCCATGTTTGAAGGTCTCGGTTATTTTCTTCGGGGAATCCTGGGAATAGGAATGCCTTGTTTCTTCCATATGCTGACGGGACTGTATTGTCCAGGCTGCGGCGGAACCAGAGCGGTTAAAATGCTTTTAGAGGGAAATCTGAAAATGAGTTTTCAGTACCATCCTCTGGTGCTTTATACTGTTTGTGTTATTTGCCTGGAAGGAATATCCTGGGCTTTTTCCCGGATTTGGAAGCGTTCATCCCTGTATGTGGGACATGTAAATGTTTTTGTTCTCATAGCTGCTGCAATTGTGGTGGTTAACTGGATTTTTAAAAATTATATGCTGATAGTTAAAGGCGTGGATCTCCTTCCGCCTTTGGCATGATTTGAAAAATTTGTTATAAGATGGCTATAGATACAAGCCCCTGGAGATCAGGCAAACTGCCTGTCTTCCAGGGGCTTTGTGTTTCATGTGGAATTTCAGAAATAAAAAGTTAGCTGTTTATGCCGGCCTTACAGAGCCTGGCCGTTTAACGGGAATTGTCCTGTGGGCATCTGGAAAGGAGCGTCAAGCCATTGGCGGAAATATTCGCCGAACACGGTATCTGTGTCCATAATATCGTAGACAAAGATAATGGCTCCGCACATGAGAAGACCGCAGATAACAGCAATGACAGACAGGATTAATCCAAGCTGAGCCTGCTGGGTGAAAGGCCGGCCTTTTTTGGAAAGGACAGCACAGGCGATTCCGCCAAGACCGAAATACAGGCCGGCGGGAAGACTCCATATGGGAGCGCAGATACAGTTGCTTATAAGACCAAAGCCGCCCAGGATCAAAGACCAGGTAGCCCAGACTGTTCTGGGATCCGGTGTCTTTGGCACATTGTTAGTTTGATTCTCTTCCATAGTGTGTACCTCTCTAACTGACTATTGTTTGATTGTAGCATGAAAACATCTGCATGTCCAGTACGGGTATTGCATAACTGGAGGGTATGAATTATAATAAATGAATTGGATTAAGTATCAGACATAAGGGGAAAAATATGGATATTATTAAGGTGTTACAGGAAGAACTGTCTGTAGGCAGAGGACAGGTGGAGGCAGCGGTTAGGCTGATTGACGAAGGCAATACCATTCCGTTTATTGCCAGATACCGCAAGGAAGCTACCGGATCACTCAGCGACGAGGTTCTGAGAAATCTGGACGAGAGACTGAAATATTTGCGGAATCTGGAGGAGAGAAAGGAACAGGTGTTATCCTCTATCAGAGAGCAGGAAAAGCTGACACCTCAGCTGGAGAAAGCCATTGGGGAGGCAGCCGCTTTGGTTGAGGTGGAAGATTTATACCGCCCTTATAAGCCTAAGAGAAGAACCAGAGCTATTATTGCCAAAGAAAAAGGCCTGGAGCCTTTGGCGGATATAATCAGCCTGCAGATGGTGAACCATCCGCTGGAGGAAGAGGCTGAGCCTTATGTGTCTGAGGAAAAAGGAGTGTCTTCCGTTCAGGAGGCAATAGACGGAGCCAGAGACATTCTGGCAGAAAGAATTGCCGATCAGGCGGAATACCGCGCCCACATCAGGGAATTAACTATGAAGCAGGGAAGCATTCAATCCCAGGCAAAGGATGGGGAGTCTTCTTCTGTTTATGAAATGTATTATCAGTATGAAGAGCCTGTAAAGAAAGTGTTAGGCCACAGGATTTTGGCCATTAACAGAGGCGAGAAAGAGAAATTTCTTACAGTGAAAATAACAGCCCCTGACCAGGAGATTCTCCGCTATCTGGAAGGACGGGTAATCAGGAAGAATAATCCCTATACAGCTTCTGTATTAAAAGAGGCTGTTGAGGACAGCTACGGAAGATTGATTGCTCCTGCTATCGAAAGGGAGATCCGAAGCTATCTGACAGAAAAGGCGGAAGAAGGAGCTGTCCGGGTGTTTGGAAAGAATCTGGAGCAGCTGCTTATGCAGCCTCCTATTGTAGGACATGTAGTTCTGGGCTGGGATCCGGCGTTCAGAACGGGCTGTAAGCTGGCTGTCGTGGATGAGACCGGCAAAGTGCTGGATACTGTAGTTATCTACCCTACAGCTCCCCAGAATAAAGTAGAAGAGTCAAAGGCAGTTCTGAAAAGGCTGATACAGAAATACAATGTTTCCCTGATTTCTGTTGGAAATGGAACTGCTTCCAGAGAATCGGAACAGATTATTGTAGAATTGTTAAAGGAGATTCCCCAGAACGTTCAGTATATTATAGTCAATGAGGCCGGCGCTTCGGTTTATTCTGCCAGCAAGCTGGCTACAGAAGAATTTCCTGAGTTTGATGTGGGACAGAGAAGCGCGGTATCCATTGCCAGACGGCTCCAGGATCCCCTTTCTGAACTGGTAAAGATTGATCCCAAATCCATCGGCGTGGGACAGTATCAGCATGATATGAACCAGAAGCATTTAAGCGAGGCTCTGGAGGGGGTTGTGGAGGATTGTGTGAATAAAGTAGGCGTAGATCTGAATACGGCCTCTGCCTCTTTGCTGGAATACATTTCCGGCATCAACAAGACCATTGCCAAAAACATTGTGGCTTATAGGGAAGAAAATGGAGCCTTCACAGAGAGAAAGCAGCTTCTTAAAGTGGCTAAGCTGGGGCCAAAGGCTTTTGAGCAGTGCGCCGGATTTATGAGAATACAAAATGGGAAAAATCCTCTGGATGGTACCAGTGTGCATCCGGAAAGCTATGAAGCGGCAAAAAAACTGCTGAAACAGCTGGGATACTCCCCGGAAGAATTGGCAGGAGGCGGTCTGAAGGATATTTCCAGAAAGGTGAAAGACTATGCTGCCTTGTCAGCTCAGCTGGGAATTGGAGAGATTACTCTTAGAGATATTGTAAAGGAGCTGGAGAAACCGGGGCGGGATCCGAGAGATGAAATGCCCCGTCCTGTTTTGAGAACAGATGTATTGGAAATGAAAGATCTGAAGCCGGGAATGATTTTAAAGGGAACGGTGCGCAATGTTATTGACTTTGGCGCTTTTGTTGATATAGGTGTCCACCAGGATGGACTGGTTCATATCTCCCAGATGTCAGAGAAGTTTATTCGCCATCCTCTGGAAGCAGTAAGTGTAGGAGATATTGTGGAAGTTAAGGTACTAAGTGTTGATGTTGAGAAGAAGCGGATTGGTTTGACCATGAAGCTGTGATAGGAGGCTGAAATGGAACAGAAAGACCCTGTGGTGTTTGAGGTCAGACTGACGGCAAAAGATTTGTGGAAGTTTTCCATGTACCATTCTAATAAAGGAATGCTGGGCATCTTTAATGTGATTTTCAGTCTGTTGGCAATTTTCCTGCTGATTACCAGCTGGAGTACATTAAACGCTGCTTACCGGATCCTTCTGCTGGTCTGCGCTTTGATGTTTACAGTGTGGCAGCCCTTTGTGCTGTATTTGAAGGCGGCCAGACAGGCGAAAAGACCGGTGATTCAAAATCCCATGGAATTGTCATTTTCCAGGGAAGGCCTGGTGGTTAAACAGGGAGAAGAACAGATGGAGCTGTCCTGGGATCAGATGGGAAAAGCAGAGAGAGTGGGAAAAATGATTATTCTATATATGGACAGGGTTCATGCTTACCTTCTTCCTGATTCTGCAACAGGGGATAAAAAGGACGCATTAACGGCTTTATTGAAAGAATATATGCCCCAGGAAAGACGAAAGAGGATATAGAGATGATAATAGAAAGCTGGAGCCCGGAGGAGACCTTTGCTCTGGGAGAACAATTGGGGAAGGAGGCAAAACCTTCTTCCGTATACTGCTTGAACGGTGATCTGGGAACAGGGAAAACCGTATTTACCCAAGGCTTCGCCCGGGGGCTGGGAATTCAAGGGCCGGTTAACAGCCCTACTTTTACGATTGTTCAGCAGTATGACGATGGCCGTCTTCCCTTTTATCATTTTGATGTATACCGAATTGGTGATATCAGTGAAATGGATGAGATTGGATATGAGGATTGTTTTTACGGAGACGGCGTAAGTTTGGTGGAATGGTCCCAGCTGATTCAGGAGCTGCTGCCGGACCATGTGGTAACCGTAACAATAGAAAAGGATCTGGAAAAAGGATTTGATTACAGGAAGATTACAGTGGAGGGAATGGAATGAGGATATTGGGAATAGAGAGCTCATCTTTGGTGGCCTCTGTGGCTATTGTGACAGACCAGGTGGTTACAGCGGAATATACTGTGAATTTTAAAAAGACTCATTCTCAGACTCTTCTGCCTATGCTGGATGAGATTGTAAAAATGACGGAAATAGATTTGAAAACGGTGGATGCCATTGCTGTTTCAGCAGGACCTGGATCTTTTACCGGCCTAAGAATCGGATCAGCTACGGGAAAAGGATTGGGTTTGGCGCTGAAAAAGCCGTTGATTCATATTCCTACCGTAGATGCTATGGCCTATGGGCTTTACGGCTGTGAAAAACTGGTATGTCCTATTATGGATGCCAGGAGAAATCAGGTGTATACAGGGATTTATGATAACAGAGAGGGATTCTCTGTTATCAAAGCCCAGTGTCCTATGGATGTGGGAGAATTAATTGAGGAGTTAAATTTCATGGGCCGTCCCGTAGTCTTTTTGGGGGATGGGGTTCCGGTATATGAGGAACAGATAAAAGAGAATATGAAAGTGCCTTTTGACTTTGCTCCCGCTCATTTAAATCGTCAGAGGGGCGCCAGTGTAGCCGCTTTGGGCTGTAGCTATTACCAGCAGGGGAAGATTGAGACAGCGGCGGAACATGAGCCGGATTATCTGAGAAAATCTCAGGCTGAGAGAGAGAGGGAGGCGGGAATTCTCAGAAAGGGTTCTTTATGATTAGACAGATCCAGAAAGATGAGGCAGGTTTGGCAGCTGAAATTGAGAGAGTGTGTTTTTCCGATGCCTGGTCTTTGGAGGCTTTGGAGCAGTCAGCAGAAAACAGGTTCGATATTGTTTATCTGTGCCAGGATCAGGGGGAGACGGTGGGATACTGCCTGTTTCGCATTTTAGCTGGAGAAGGAGAACTTCTTCGGATTGCCGTACTGCCTCAGTTCAGGGGGAAAGGGTATGGAAGGGAATTGATGGAGGCAATGGCAGAAGCTGCCCGAGCCATGGAGGTGTCTCAGATCTTTTTGGAAGTTAGGGAAAGCAATGAAAAAGCCCGTCATCTCTACGAAACTTGTGGTTTTTGTACAGTGACAGTCAGAAAGGACTATTACGGGAATCCAAAAGAAAACGGAATTATTATGAAAAAGCGGATGATTTGAAAGATTTACCACTAAAAATCAGAAAGCGCAGGAGTTATAATGGAGGGGTATCCGGAAGGGATACTCCTTTTTTCTTATGCTGCAGGAAATTCTTCCGGAGCTCCTGCGGCATAGAAAACTTCCGCTGTGAATTTCCATGGCCGGAAGGCAGGTAAAAGAAGAATCTGCGTCTATGGGAGGACAGATCCTTTCTGCAAGAAAGGACAGGTGGCTTCCGGATAGAGAAAGGTGAGGATAAAATGAGAAAATACGCAAGCGGCGGACAGCTGGAGACAGTATTATGCAACTGCTGTGGAAAAAAACTGGTGGTGGCAGATGGTATTGTAAGAGAAGGGAGTCTTCATGTAGATTATACCTGGGATTTCTTTTCAGAGAAAGACGGAGAAATTCATCATTTTGATTTATGTGAGACCTGCTACGATGAGATTACAGATACGTTCCGTATTCCTGTGGATGTGGAAGAGCAGACAGAGTATTTGTAAAAGTATAGGAGCGTAAGAGACTTTCCTGTTTCCAGCCAGGCATTCTGGGATCTATCCGATCTCAGGGTGCCTTTTTGCTTGATTATTGTGTGTCATGTATGCTATTATTTACGCGTGCGGCCGGCCAAAGAGGCAACACTGTATGTATTATGGCCGGATGATTTTGGGGCGAGAGAAACCTATGGATTTGTAACAAGTGTTTCCTCCCCATAAGTAACGTATTTAAGAAGAATGAATCGAGGATTGATTTATGCTGGATATTTGTTTGCTTGGAACAGGAGGAATGATGCCCCTTCCTTATCGGTGGCTGACCTCTATGATGGCCAGGTGTAAGGGCAGCAGCCTGCTGATCGACTGCGGAGAAGGAACTCAGATCGCTTTGAAAGAAAAAGGCTGGAGTCCAAAACCCATTGACATTATTTGTTTTACTCATTACCATGCGGATCATATAAGCGGTCTTCCCGGACTGCTGCTTACCATGGGAAACGCAGAGCGGACAGAACCGCTGACTTTAATAGGCCCCAAGGGGCTGGAAAAGGTGGTGGGCGCTTTAAGGGTTATTGCTCCTGAACTTCCTTTTTCCTTAAAGTTTATAGAGTTGACAGATGTCAGAGAAAGGCTTAATCTTGGCCCCTATACCATAGACGCTTTTCGGGTGAATCACAATGTTGTCTGTTATGGATACTGCATTTCCATACCAAGAGCCGGAAGATTTGATGTGGAAAGAGCGAAAGCCCATGAAATTCCCCAGAGATTCTGGAGTCCCCTCCAAAAAGGGGCTACCATTGAGGCAGAAGGAAGAATCTTTACTCCTGATATGGTTCTTGGGCCGGAGCGAAGGGGGCTTAAGGTTGTATACTGTACAGATACCAGGCCTGTTCCTGTTATTGCCGAATATGGAAAGGAAGCGGATCTTTTTATTTGCGAGGGTATGTACGGGGAAGAGGGAAAAGAGTCTAAGGCCAGAGAGCATAAGCATATGACATTTTATGAGGCCGCCAGGCTTGCCAAAGAGGCGGATCCCAAACAAATGTGGCTGACTCACTACAGCCCGTCCCTTACAAGACCGGAAGAATTTATGGACAAGGTGAAAGAGATCTTTCCAAGAGCTAAGGCTGCGAGAGACGGCTGGACAGCAGAATTGGAATTTGACGAGGAGTGATGGAGATGAAGAAGAATCATATGGATAAAGATGTTTATATTCTGGCCATTGAAAGCTCCTGCGACGAGACTGCCGCAGCTGTAGTAAAGAATGGAAGACAGGTGCTTTCCAATGTTATTTCTTCTCAGATAGAACTGCATACTTTGTATGGAGGAGTTGTGCCGGAGATTGCCTCCAGAAAGCATATTGAGAAAATTAATCAGGTAATTGAAACGGCGCTGGTCCAGGCCGATATGTCTCTGGAACAGATGGATGCCGTAGCAGTTACTTATGGTCCCGGACTGGTGGGAGCGCTGCTGGTAGGAGTGGCTGAGGCAAAGGCCATTGCTTATGGAGCAGGAAAACCTTTGGTGGGAGTGCATCATATAGAAGGACATGTGTCAGCTAATTTTATTGAGCATCCGGATTTAGAGCCGCCTTTTGTCTGTCTTATTGTGTCAGGAGGACACACCCATCTGGTGGTGGTAAAGGATTACGGAGAATTTGAAATTTTAGGAAGAACCAGAGATGATGCTGCGGGAGAGGCTTTTGATAAAGTAGCCAGAGCTGTTGGCTTAGGTTATCCTGGAGGACCTAAAATAGATAAGGCAGCCAAAGAGGGAAATCCTTCTGCTATCTCTTTCCCACGTGCCAAGGTGGATGAAAATCCTTACGATTTTAGTTTCAGTGGTTTGAAATCCGCTGTTCTGAATTATATCAACCATGCAAAGATGGCAGGTGAGGAAATTTATGTTCCTGATTTAGCTGCATCTTTTCAGAAGGCGGTTGTGGATGTGCTGGTAAGCCATACCGTTGAGGCAGCAAAAGAATTTGGGTTTCAGAAAGTGGCTATGGCCGGGGGAGTTGCTTCCAACAGCGGACTGAGAAAGGGCATGGAAGAGGCCTGTAAAAGGGAAGGACTTTCCTTATATTATCCGTCGCCTATTTATTGCACAGATAATGCTGCTATGATCGGCGCAGCGGCTTACTATGAATATATAAATGGAGCAAGGGCAGGCTGGGACTTGAACGCAGTTCCCAATTTAAAGCTTGGGGAACGGTAAATAGAAAACAACAAAAGAAAGGAATGGCAGAGAGAATGGGAGAAACAGATAAAAGAAAGATTGCTGCTGTTGTATTGGCAGCAGGCAAGGGAACAAGAATGAAAAGCTCTATACAGAAACAGTATATGGAATTAGCTGGAAAGCCTCTTCTCTGCCACAGCCTTGACGCATTTGAACGCAGTCCGGTAGACGAGGTGATTGTTGTAACCGGCATAGGTGAGGAAAAGTTCTGCAGAGAGACCATCATAAACCCCCGGGGGTTTTCTAAGGTGACGAAAATTGTTCCAGGGGGAAAAGAACGGTATCATTCTGTTTATGAGGGTTTGAGGGCTGCTGCAGGCTGCGATTATGTGCTGATTCACGATGGGGCCAGGCCATGTCTTTCTCAGGCAGTGATTCTGGCAGCAATAGAGGGAGCGGTTCAATACAGCGCCTGTGTTATTGGCGTACCGGTAAAAGATACCATAAAGGTGGCCGATGACCATGGATTTGCGGAGACTACTCCGGACAGAAGCCGTTTATGGCAGATTCAGACGCCGCAGGCTTTTTCTTATGAACTGGTTTTTCAGGCCTATGAAAAGCTTTTTCAGTCTTTGGAAAATCAAAAAGGGATTACAGATGACGCTATGGTAGTGGAACAGATGACGAGCTGTAAGGTAAAACTGATACAGGGCGAATATTCCAATATCAAGGTGACTACTCCGGAGGACATAGCAGTGGCGGAAGCCTTTTTAAACCTGAGAAAAAGCAAGGGCTGAAATTAATGAAAAAAGATGAAAAAAGCTGTTGACAGATTCTGGAAAAGATGATAAACTATCCAAGTTGCTGCTGATGAAGCAGAGATCGCCGAGAACATCTCAGAGCGAAGAAAAAAGCTTAAAAAAAGATAAAAAAAGTGCTTGACAGTTTAAAAAACACTTGATATAATAGCAAAGCACGTTTGGAGAGGTATCGAAGTGGTCATAACGAGGCGGTCTTGAAAACCGTTTGTCCGCAAGGGCGCGTGGGTTCGAATCCCACCCTCTCCGTTGGCAGACAAACCGCCAAATGAATATGTTTATTTAGTCAGCTAACTGCAGAAGTACCCAAGTGGCTGAAGGGGCTCCCCTGGAAAGGGAGTAGGCCGTTAGTAGCGGCGCGAGGGTTCAAATCCCTCCTTCTGCGCTGGTGTTTGAAAAAAAGAAAGATGCTTTTTGAGAACACAAAGAACCTTGAAAACAGAAGACTGAACAGTATGCGAAACCCTGAAAATTCGAAAAGACAAGCTGTGGTTCACAGCTGTGGATTTGAGAAAATTCAGAACAATACATTTGATGTATACGAACCAAAAGTAAAACGGAAAGAATTAGCTAGATGTTGATTCTGGAAGGACGAACAAAGACGAAGAGGGAGACCTCGAAGCGTCAAGATTATAACATGAGAGTTCGATCCTGGCTCAGGATGAACGCTGGCGGCGTGCTTAACACATGCAAGTCGAGCGAAGCGGTTTTTCGGAAGTTTTCGGACGGAAGAGGAATTGACTGAGCGGCGGACGGGTGAGTAACGCGTGGGCAACCTGCCTCACACAGGGGGATAACAGTTGGAAACGGCTGCTAATACCGCATAAGCGCACAGCGCCGCATGGCGCGGTGTGAAAAACTCCGGTGGTGTGAGATGGGCCCGCGTCTGATTAGGTAGTTGGTGAGGTAACGGCCCACCAAGCCGACGATCAGTAGCCGACCTGAGAGGGTGAC
>DXFU01000001.1 GCA_019114305.1 Candidatus Hungatella pullicola
GATTCCGACTTTGGGCATTGCGCTTCTTTTTTTAGAAGTGCTGAAATATTTTTGAAATTCCTTTTGCGGGTGTAGTTCAATGGTAGAACACCAGCCTTCCAAGCTGGATACGTGGGTTCGATTCCCATCACCCGCTTTTTTTATTTGTCAGCCGGAGTCTTGATTTATCAGGGTTCCGGCTGCTGTTCTTTTATTTTCTATCTGGTTTTCTGGGGCAGACCTGCTGCGCGGCAAAGCGATAGCTGTTCTATGTGGTTCTCTTTTACGGCAGATACGATCGAAGTAGTTCCCTTTAAAGCCTCCTTCTTTCAACGCTGTAATAAGTCCTGACAAATTCAGCAAACTGCCATACCGCACTGGATGAATTTATATCTTTGGAAAAAATCAGGTACAAATTTCTCTTAGCAGTATCTGCCAATTCAAACATCAGCAGTCTTTTTTCTTCCACAAAATTTTTAACAGCCTTTTCTGAAATAATTGAGATTCCCAATCCGCCGGCCACGAGATTCTTAATGGATTCCTGGTCATTGATGCGGGCGGTGATTTTTAAGTCGTGTTCTGTTATGTTCATGCTTTCCAAAAAGCGATCTGCACTTTTTAAGCTCCCGCTTCCTTTTTCCCGGAGAATGACAGGTTCCTGGAGAAGAAGAGAGAGGGGGGAGGAGTTCTTTTCTTTCATGGCCAGGAAACGTTGTTCTACTGGGGTAATGAGAACCATTCGGTCCTGATAAAAGGGAATGCAGTTCAGGGCATCGTTGTGACAGGCCATACCAATCATTCCGATATCAAACAAACCGTTTTGCAGACCATGTATTACATGGCTGCTGTCACTTTGATGAACGGTAAAATAAGTTTCTGGATGAAGTCTGCCGTACTGAGGGAGAATTTCCGGAAGAATGTAAGCGGAAGGTATGGTTGAGGCACCTAGTTGGATAATGGTTTTGCTTTCCTGGGCCCACCTTTTCAGCAGATTGTCCTGAAGTTCCAGAATATGGAGTGCGCACTCATACAGTTCCTGGCCCTTAGGGGTGACGGTGATTTTTTTGGTATCCCGTACGATTAAACGTGTTTTCAGTTCCTCTTCAAGGGTACGTATATGTGTGCTTACAGAAGGCTGGGAGAGAAACAGTTTTTCAGCTGCTTTTGTAAAGCTGCTGTATTTGACTACTGCAACAAAGGAGCGAAGCTGCTTAATTTCCATATAATATCTCCTTCAGACCCAGAATGGCTTTGTCTACCTCTTCTTCTGTATTCCACCAGCCAAATGAAAAACGTATGGTTCCTGTTGGGTAAGTAGCCAATGATTTGTGGGCTGACGGAGCGCAGTGGAGACCTACACGGGTCATGATCCCATAATCTTCGTCAAGTCTCCAGGCAGTTTCTGCCAGTTCCCGTGTTAACGTTTGAATAGAAACCACACCGGTGCGGTTATTGATATCCTTTCGTCCGACAATACGAAGTTTTCCATCATCTTCTAAAGGAAAGAGACCGTGGAGAAACCGTTCCGTAAGGGCTAATTCATGATTCCATATATTTTCTGTTCCTGTGTTTTGAATCCATAGAAGACCTTCTCTTAAACCAATAATACCAGGAAGATTCATCGTTCCCGGTTCAAAGCGGTCTGGCATAAAATCGGGTATGTCTTCGGTATGGCTGATGCTCCCGGTTCCTCCGGAAAGAAGAGGATCAATGGCTGCAATCATATGGTCTTTCAGAAGAAAGCCCCCAATTCCCTGAGGCCCAAGAAGGCCTTTGTGGCCGGTAAATGCCAGAGCGTCTATATTCATATCCTCCATATTTATGGGACATACTCCTGCAGTTTGAGCGCAGTCTACCAGAAAACGCAGTCCGTGATTACGGCAGAACCCCCCCATCTCTTTTATAGGAAGCAGGGTGCCGCATACATTGCTGGCATGGGTTATAAGGATGGCTTTAGTGTTTTTCTGAAGAAGCTTTTCGGTTTCTTCCAGATACAGATTACCTTCCCTGTCACAGGGAATTCTGGAGAAGGTAATACCGCAGTGCGACAGCTGATTCAGAGGGCGCATAACTGCATTGTGTTCCATTGAAGATACAAGAATATGATCTCCAGGTTTTAGGAAGCCTTTAATCAGAATGTTAAGACTTTCTGTTACATTTTTGGTAAATACGGTATTTCTGCAGTCCGGGCCATGAAACAGGGAAGTAAGCAGCTGGCGGGTTTCGTAGACCAGTTCTTCTGTCTCATAAGCTTTTTCGTAACATCCCCTGTTTATATTAACTCCTGAGGCGGTCATATATTGGTATATGGCCTGGGGAACGGACTGCGGTTTTGGAAAAGTAGTGCTGGCATTGTCAAAATAAATGGATTTCATAGTGAATGCCTCCCGGTATATTTCTTTCAGAATATCACAGGAATTGGGACGAATCAATAAAATGATTTGAAAAACAAATAAATACATAAAAAATATTAATAAATACTATTAGAACCATCTTTGTGGACATGATAAAATAATACTAACAAAAGGGGAAGAGAGGAAGAAAGAGATGAACTTAAAAAATGAAACAACAGGCATGATTGTCACAGGCGCTGTCATCGGGGTGATTGCCGCATTTCTGGTTCTTTTTGGAAATCCGGCCAACATGGGTTTTTGTATTGCATGTTTTCTTAGGGATACCTCTGGTGCGCTTGGGCTCCATACGGCCGGAGCAGTTCAGTACATAAGACCGGAGATTATAGGGTTGGTATTAGGCAGCTTTATTCTGGCGATATCTAAAAAGGAATTTGCTCCGCGAGGAGGAAGTTCCCCTATGACTCGTTTTGTTATAGGCTTTTTTGTGATGATAGGCTGTTTAATGTTTCTTGGCTGCCCGTTCCGTATGATTTTGCGTTTGGCAGGCGGAGATTTAAACGCAGTTTTTGGTCTGCTGGGATTTATCTGCGGAATTCTGGGAGGAGTGTTTTTCCTCAACAGAGGGTATTCTTTAAAAAGAACTTATAAACTTTCTGTGGCTGAGGGGGCAGGTTTTTCCGTTGTTCAGGCCGCGCTGCTGATTTTACTGCTGGCAGCTCCGGCTTTTATCCATTTTTCCGAGGCGGGAGCAGGACCGGGAGCCCAGCATGCCCCTGTGATTATCAGCCTGGCCGCCGGCTTAATAGTTGGAGGACTGGCTCAGAGAACAAGACTGTGTATGGTGGGAGGAATCAGGGATTTAGTGCTGTTTCGTGAATGGAAGCTTTTGATTGGATTCGTTGCCGTGCTGGCTGCAGCTCTTTTGTGCAATCTGATTTTTACTGTTACAGGAACCGGCTCTTATTTTACTTTGTCTATGGCCGCACAGCCGGTAGCTCATACGGATGGAGTATGGAATTTCCTTGGAATGGCCCTTGTAGGCCTTGGCTGTGTTCTTTTGGGAGGATGTCCGCTGCGCCAGCTGGTTCTGGCGGGAGAGGGAAATTCTGACAGTGCAATTACTGTAATTGGTCTGATGACGGGAGCTGCCTTTGCTCATAACTTTGGCCTGGCCTCCAGTGCTTCCGGCCCAACATTAAATGGAAAGATCGCTGTTATGATTGGATTTTGTGTAATCCTGTCCATTGCCGGAATGAATACATTTGCTGGAAAACGTAAGTAAAGGAGAGAAGATAGATGAAACAGTTAGATGCCAGAGGACTGTCCTGTCCGGAACCAGTTGTGATGCTTCGAAAGGCAATGATGTCAAAAGAAGCTTATTATGAGATCGTGGTGGATAATTTGACGTCAAAAGAAAATGTAACCCGTTATGCTGAACACCAGGGATACCAGGTGTCTGTGAGGGAGGAAGCTGGAGAGTATGTCCTCACTATGAAGAAAAAAGTATGATTTATATTGCAACCTTTTATTCTCACTTTGGGGCCATACGTTATAGGAAGATGTGTGAAAAGAATCATTTTACAGCTAAGATCATGCCGGTCCCCCGTGATCTTAGCAGCAGCTGTGGAACCTGTGTCCGCTATGAGGGGGAGCAGGCTTTTCCGGAAAGCGAGTATCCGGAAGAACTGGAACAGGTGGTTCAGCTTACAGAGAACGGATACCAGACCTTGTATCGGGCAAAGGACAGTTGAGGTGATAAAATGGAGACAGAAGTAAAATTAACAAAGCTGGCGGGCTGCGCGGGCTGTGGAGCAAAAGTAGGGGCGGGGACGCTGGTATCTTTGCTGGAGGGGTTTGAGACTCATTATGATCCCCGGCTTATTGTAGGGTATGATAAGAGTGATGATGCCAGTGTGTATGTAATAAATGAAACAACTGCCTTAGTACAGACAACAGATTTTTTCCCGCCTATTGTAGACGATCCTTTTCTTTATGGACAGATTGCTGCCGCCAATGCCCTCAGTGATGTGTATGCCATGGGGGGAGAGCCTAAACTGGCTCTTAATATTATGTGTCTGACAGAAACCATGGAAAAGGAGACTGTGCAGGAAATTCTCAGAGGAGGGTATTCTAAGGTTTACGAAGCCGGGGCGATTATTTCTGGCGGTCATACCATACAGGGGGCTGAGCCCATCTATGGTCTGGCAGTAACTGGATTTGTGCATCCGGAAAAGGTTCTGACCAACAGTGGCGCAAAACCAGGAGATGTTCTGATTATGACAAAGCCTCTGGGAATTGGAATTCTCACTACCGGAGCCAAAGCTGATATGGTGGAGGAGAAGGTGTTGGAGCGAATTTACAGCCAGATGACATTCTTAAACAAAACCGCGAGAGATATTATGGTACAGTATCCGGTTCATAGCTGTACGGATATTACCGGATTTGGACTGATGGGCCACTGTTATGAAATGGCCCAGGGAAGCGGGTGTACCATTCATATTCAATCTCAGCAGGTTCCCTACCATAAAGAAGCTTATGAATTGGCGCAAATGGGCTTTATTCCTGCAGGAGCGTACCGCAATCGCCAGTACGCTCAGGAAGGCGTGAAGGAAGCAGTGCCTATCAGCCGTGCTTTACAGGATATTTTTTATGATCCTCAAACCAGCGGAGGGCTTTTGATTTCCATTCCGGAGGATAAGGCACAGGAGTGTCTGAAAAGACTTTGTCATCAGATTCCCCAAGCTCAAATTGTAGGGTATGTTACAGAATTCCATGAGAAATCAATTGTTTTGGAATAAACGGTTGGGAATCTCTATCCCTGCCAAGGGAAAGATAAAATTCCTGGCAGGGATATTTAGGCCATGAAAAAAGAAACTGGGTCTCAAAAGCTGCTGAAGTTATAAAAAACCTAAAAAGCTGCTTGCATTAGAGAAAAAAATATGCTATACTACGGTCAATGGATCAGCGCGAGTGGCTCAGTTGGTGGAGTACAACCTTGCCAAGGTTGGGGTCGCGGGTTCGAGTCCCTTCTCGCGCTCGAAAGAACCTGAACACTTTGTAAGTGTTCAGGTTCTTTGTCTCAAAAGAGGCTGTAAGAGAAATAACTTTTTTGTTTTTTATATCAAATAATAGAATAAAAAAATGGAAAAAAGTGGTTGACATTTTAACCAGACTCTGCTATTATATAAAACGCCGCTGAGAACGGCGGCAAACAATTCCAAGAAAATTCCTTCTGTTATCAGAAAGAAAAATGAGGAATTAAAAAATACTTTGAAAAAAGTTTAAAAAGTTGTTGACAAACAAAAAACTCTGTGATAGAATAAACGAGTTGCTGTTG
>DXFU01000034.1 GCA_019114305.1 Candidatus Hungatella pullicola
AGAAACTTAAAGGAAATCCTGAAAGATTCTATGGATCCGGAGAAGGCGGAAAACCTGGCTGCCATTATGGACAGCGTAAATGCCATTTCTACAGGAAAGTTCGATGTTGTCTTTGATCCTACTTTGGTAAGAGGCATGTCTTACTATACCGGTACTATTTTTGAGATTCAGGTGGACGGATTCCCTGGTTCTGTAGGAGGCGGCGGACGTTATGACAAAATGATCGGCAAGTTTACAGGCATGGAAACTCCAGCCTGTGGTTTCTCTATTGGATTTGAGCGCATTATTACTATTTTGATGGAGCAGGGATTTACTGTTCCGGGAAACAGCGGAAAGAAGGCATTTCTGATTGAGAAAGGGGCTCCTGCTCAGGTGGTGGATGAAGCCATTCGTGAAGCTATGGAAGAGAGAGGCAGAGGCGTTCAGGTTCTGGTTTCCCAGATGAATAAAAACAAGAAATTCCAAAAAGAAAACCTTCAGAAGGAAGGCTATACAGAGTTTAAAGAATTCTACAAAGAAGGACTGAAATAAAAGTCTGATACAGGAGGATATTATGGCAGAGTCAATGGCGGGCCTTAAAAGGACCCACAGATGTACTGAGGTGACCACAGCCAATGTGGGAGAAAAAGTAACTGTTATGGGCTGGGTGCAGAAGAGCAGAAATAAAGGCGGTATTATTTTCGTGGATTTGAGGGACCGTTCCGGAATTCTGCAGATTATTTTTGAGGAAAGTGACTGCAAAGCGGAAAGCTTTTCCAAAGCTGAGAAGCTGAGAAGTGAGTTTGTTATTGCTGTAGTGGGAACCGTTGAGATGCGCTCCGGAGCTGCCAATGAAAACCTGGCAACGGGAGCCATTGAGGTAAGAGCAGAAAGCCTGCGTATTCTTTCCGAGTCTGAGACCCCTCCATTTCCAGTGGAAGAAAACAGCAAGACAAAAGAGGAGCTGCGTTTAAAATATCGTTATTTGGATCTGAGAAGGCCGGATCTTCAGAGAAATATTATGGTGAGAAGCAAGGTGGCCACTCTTACCAGAGCCTTCCTGGCGGAAGAGGGATTTTTGGAGATTGAGACGCCTACTTTGATTAAGAGCACTCCTGAGGGGGCGCGAGATTATCTGGTTCCAAGCCGTGTCCATCCAGGTTCTTTCTACGCTCTTCCTCAGTCTCCTCAGCTTTTTAAGCAGCTTCTTATGTGTTCTGGCTATGACCGTTATTTTCAGTTGGCAAGATGCTACCGGGATGAGGATTTAAGAGCAGACCGTCAGCCGGAGTTTACCCAGATTGATATGGAGCTGTCTTTTGTAGACGTTGAAGATGTGCTTGATGTGAATGAAAGACTTCTGCAGAAGCTTTTTAAAGAAATTTGTGGGTATGATCTTCAGCTTCCAATCCAGAGAATGACCTGGAGAGAGGCTATGGATCGTTTTGGCTCCGATAAACCGGATATGCGTTTCGGTATGGAGCTTAAAAATGTGTCCGACGTTGTTAAGGACTGTCAGTTTGTTGTATTTAAAGGAGCTTTGGAAAATGGTGGCTCTGTTCGCGGCATCAATGCAGAGGGCCAGGCCGGCATGCCAAGAAAGAAAATAGACGCTTTGGTTGAATATGCCAAGGGCTTTGGCGCTAAGGGACTTGCCTACTTAAGCATCCAGGAGGATGGAAGCTACAAGTCATCTTTTGCAAAGTTTATGACAGAGGATGAGCTGAAAGCGTTGGCAGACGCTATGGGAGGAAAGCCGGGAGATCTGCTGCTTTTTGCTGCTGACAAGGATAAGGTAGTCTTTGACGTTCTGGGCAATTTAAGATTGGAACTGGCAAGACAGCTGAATCTTCTTAAGAAAGATGACTTTAAATTCCTGTGGGTAACAGAGTTCCCCCTGCTGGAGTACTCAGAAGAGCAGGGACGTTTCACCGCCATGCACCATCCATTTACCATGCCTATGGAAGAGGACTGGCATCTCATTGATTCTGACCCGGGAGCAGTGAGAGCTAAGGCTTATGATATTGTATTAAACGGAACGGAGCTGGGAGGTGGTTCTGTCCGTATTCATCAGAATGATATTCAGGAGAAAATGTTTGAAGTCCTGGGCTTTACAAAGGAACAGGCTCAAGAGCAGTTCGGATTCCTGTTAGATGCCTTCAAGTATGGAGTGCCGCCTCACGCAGGGCTGGCCTACGGTCTGGATCGTGTGGTTATGCTTATGGTTGGAGCAGACAGCATCCGTGATGTCATTGCATTTCCGAAGGTAAAGGATGCATCCTGTCTGATGTCAGAAGCTCCGTCTCCTGTAGATCCCAAACAGCTGGAAGAGCTGGGAATTGAGGTATCACAGGTTCAGGAAGAGAAATAAAGATACAAGCCGGAATGAGAAATTCTCTTCCGGCTTGTATCTTTTATTGCCTTATGATAAACTGGCAGTACGGATTCAGGAAACAAAGGGGAGCAACACCATGAATATCAATGAGATTGCCAGTCTGGCCGGGGTATCCAGGGCTACGGTGTCCAGATTTTTGAACAATGGCTATGTCAGCGAAGAGAAAAGACAGAGGATTAAAAAAGTAATTGATGAGACAGGATACCGTCCTTCAGCCCAGGCCCAGACTTTGAGGACGAAGAAAACCAATCTGGTAGGAGTGATTATTCCAAAGATTAATTCTGATTCTATCGGGCGGATGGTAGCAGGAATCAGCTTGGTTCTCTCCCAGGCCGGTTATCAGCTTCTTCTTGCCAATACGGATAATAATGAGAAAGAGGAGATTAAATATCTGAAAGTGCTGGCAGAAAAGCAGGTGGATGGAATCATATTAATTGGAACCGTAATTACCGGGGCGCACAAAAAACTGCTTGCAGCTCTTTCCATACCTGCTGTAATACTAAGCCAGCGTCTGTCAGGCTATTCCTGTGTGTATTATGATGATTTCCAGGCGGCCAGAGAGCTGACGGCTCTTCTGTTAGAGACAGGAACCAATGTGGCGTATATTGGAGTCACAGATCGGGATGAAGCAGCAGGAAGACAAAGACGGGAAGGTTTTTTAATGGCTTTTGAGGATTGTGGAAAGACAGCGAGAGAAGAACTTTTTTCCACGGGAGAATTTACTATGGAAGCGGGAAGGGGGCAGGCAGAAAAGCTTTTTTCCAGATATCCGGAGATTGATTCTGTCTTCTGTGCTACAGACAGCATTGCAGTGGGAGTGATTTCCTGGCTTCAGGATCAGGGGAAAAAGATTCCGGAGGAGGTACAGATAGCGGGAATTGGAGATTCCCAAATATCCAGGGTTTGCGTTCCCCGTTTGACTACGGTTCACTATTATTATAAAACCAGTGGTCAGGAGGCCGCAAAACTGCTGGTAGATATTATGAGCGGAAACAGCGATGCCAGAAGGGAGATCCGGATGGGCTACCGCCTGATTCCGGGAAAGAGCACCAGAGAGTAAAGAAAAAAGAACTGTCAGGGATAGAGAAATTCCTGTCGGTTCTTTTTGAAATTGTGCATAATGTATAAAAAAGGCAGGCCTGTTTGGTAGGTTAGACAGTTTACAATGGATTGGAAGTTATATATAATGGAATTAGGTTATATGAGAACGATTTCAGATTAGTTACTTTAATATACTAATAATATATGATTTTAAAAGAAAAAAATATGAGATTAATCTCATAATATATTTAATGTAAGGGGAGGATAATCATGGATTACAGAGAGTCGGCAAAACAGGTGTATGAAAGAATCGGCGGAAAAGATAATCTTATTTCTGCAGCTCACTGTGCAACTAGGCTGAGGCTGGTTTTGGCTGATGAGAAAAAATTTGACAAGGCTTCCATAGAAGCCATTGATGGGGTGAAGGGAGTCTTTGTGGCCTCTGGACAACTGCAGATTATTTTTGGAACAGGTACAGTGAATAAGGTTTACGAAGAGTTTACGGCAATATCCGGATTGGATGCCGCAACCAAGGATGAAGTAAAAGCGGCGGCGGCTGCCAAGGCAAATCCGTTCCAGAGAGCCATTAAGGCTTTAGGGGATGTTTTTGTACCTATTATACCTGCCATTGTGGCCAGCGGTCTTTTAATGGGACTTTTAGAGGGACTTTGCAATGTTTATCCTCAGCTGGCCCAGTCAGGAACCTATACGATTTTTCATTTGATGAGCAATGCAGCTTTTACTTTTCTTCCTGTGCTGATTGCTTTCAGCGCGGCCAGAGTCTTTGGAGGCAATCCGTTTTTGGGCGCTGTAATTGGTATGATTATGATTCATCCAGATCTTCTTAATGCCTGGTCAGTAGCCAGCGCAGACAGTGTTCCCACTGCTTCTGTATGGTTTGGTCTGTACCATATTAATCTGACCGGCTATCAGGGCCATGTTATTCCTGTTGTAATAGCTGTATGGTTTATGTCTAAGCTGGAAACAAAGCTGCATAAGATCGTTCCTGAGATGATTGACCTTTTTGTAACTCCACTTGTTACAGTTCTTGTGACAGGTTATCTTACTCTTACGATTTTCGGACCTGTATTTTCAATTTTGGAAAATGGAGTCATGTCCGGAGTTGTGTATCTTATTACCCTGCCTTTTGGAATCGGGGCTTTTTTAACGGGTGCTATTTACGCGCCTACAGTTGTGGCAGGTGTTCATCATATGTATAACGCGCTGGAGGCAGCTATGTTAAGCGCTAATGGAATCAATACATGGATGCCTATAGCGACAGCTGCTAATGTGGCTCAGGGAGCTGCTGCTCTTGCGGTTGCTTTAAAAACAAGAAACAGTAAGTTAAAGGAACTGGCACTTCCGGCGTCTCTTTCTGCTTTTCTGGGAATTACAGAACCAGTTATCTTTGGTGTCAATCTTCAGAATATCAGATCATTTATAGCAGGCTGTATTGGAGGAGCCTGTGGAGCTATGGCAGCATCTATTTTTGGTGTGGGAGCGACTGCTTACGGAATTACTGGACTGTTTGGCTTCCTGATTACAACTGAATGTGCATGGCAGTATGGAATGGTGATTGTTATTGCTTCGGCTGTAGGTTTTGTCCTTTCCTGGATTTTGTTTAAGGATAAAGAGAAGGAAGAGAGGAAGAAAGAAGTTCAGCCGGAGACAGAAGGCCGGACTTCCTCAGAGGCTGTGGCCTCCCAGGAGACTTTGGCGGCAGATAAGCTGGAAGAAAATCAGATTTCTGCCAGCAGGAAAGACGAGATCCTTATTGATAGTCCTGTGGAAGGAAAGGCGCTTTTGTTGTCTCAGGTAAAAGACGAGACCTTTGCTGCTGAAATCCTTGGGAAAGGAGCGGCTGTATATCCTAAAACAGGAAGGGTTGTGGCACCTTTTGATGGTCAGATTGCGGCATTTTTTGAGACTTGTCATGCCATAGGGCTGGTAAGCGACAGCGGTGTGGAGGTTTTGATTCATGTGGGATTGGATACGGTTCAATTAAAAGGCAGATACTTTACTCCTTATAAGAAGGCTGGTGACCGGGTGAAAAAGGGAGAACTGCTTTTGGAATTTGACCAGAAAAAGATTGAGGAGGCGGGGTATGACACCACTACCCCTGTGATTGTATCCAATACTTATGATTTTGAAGAAGTAAAAATGGTTTCAGGGGACACGGCAGATACGAACCGGCCGCTGATTTCCTTAAGCAGGCGGGCCTAAGACAGACCAGATTTGTACAATGAGAGGGGAGAAGAAAACTATGAATGAGAAGACAAAAGCGTATCTTCTGGAAGCATATGAAGGAGAAGCGCAAAATAGAGAGAAAAAGGAAAATGATCCCTGGAATCCCGGATTTCATCTGTCTCCTCCGGCAGGCTGGCTTAACGATCCCAATGGTCTGTGTCAGAGCGGCGGAATCTATCACGTTTTTTTTCAGTATTCTCCTCAGGATCCCTGCGGAAAGGGATTAAGAAGCTGGGGGCATTATACCAGCTGTGACCTGTTAAACTGGCAGTACAGAGGAATATTTCTCTGTCCCGATGAATGGTTTGATCGGAGCGGAGTTTATTCCGGCTGCGGCGTGGTGTCCGGGAATGAAATTTTCCTTTTTTATACGGGAAATGTAAAGGAAGAAGGAACCTTTGATTATATCCTGGCGGGAAGACAGGCAAACCAGGTGATGGTACTCCAGAGGCCAGACGGGACAATGGAAAAGAAACTTCTTCTCACCAATGAAAATTATCCGGATAATTATACCTGTCATGTCAGAGATCCCAAAGTGTGGAAACATGGCAGCAGCTGGCGTATGATTTTGGGAGGAAGAAAAAAAGGGGACAGGGGAGCTGCTCTTCTCTATGAGTCAGAAGACTTGTATTGCTGGAGGTTAAAAAAAGAGATTACCTCCAAAATACCCTTTGGCTATATGTGGGAATGTCCGGATGTTCTTAGTTTTGGAGAAAAAAATTTCCTTTCCTTCTGTCCTCAGGGGATCAGCCGGGAGGAGTACCGGTTTCAAAATGTATACCAGTCTGGCTATATTCCTTTAAAAGGGGACATAGATCATGCTTTGGAGGCAGATGAAAACTGTTTTACAGAATGGGATATGGGGTTTGACTTTTACGCGCCGCAGACGTTTGTGGACCAGCAGGGAAGACGAATTCTCATAGGCTGGATGGGGCTTCCGGACATAGAAGGAGAATATGGGAATCCCACGGTAGAAAGAGGCTGGCAGCACTGCCTTACTCTTCCAAGAGTAATTACAGAAAAGAAGGGGAAATTGTATCAGAATCCTCCTGCAGAATTTTTGAAACTGAGACAAGACAGTTATCCGCTGTCAGAGGGACAGTCAGTGGAAATATCGGTTCCTTATGTGGAGGGAGAGTTTACAGAATTAACAGATCAGCCGTTTTCTCTTGTGATCAATCAGGAAGTGGAAATAGCTTGGGAAAATGGCGTATTTACCTTGAAATTTTCCAATGAATCAGGAGCAGGAAGAAAGACTCGAAAGGCAAAGATCGATGGTCTTGCTTCTGTCAGGGTTTACGCAGACAGTTCCAGCGTGGAGATTTTTGTAAACGATGGAGAGTTTGTATTTACCTCCCGGTATTATCCGGAAAGCCAGAAGCGGCAGATGGTATTGGAGCATTCAGCGGGAAAAGCATGTCTGTGGAGCCTGAAGCCTATGAAGGTTTGTCTGAGAATGGAAGAAAAGGATTGAATAAAGAAACTCCTTGTGATACCATGAAGGTGGTCAAGTTATCTCACAGAGAAAGAGGAGGTTTTATAGAAATGGATATCCGTTATTCAGCAAATCAGAGGGATTTTAAACGCTATACCACAGAAGAGACAAGAAAAGAATTTTTAATTGAGAACCTGTATGTACCAAATGAGGTTGTTTCTGTATATTCTCATGTTGACCGTATGGTAACATTAGGCTGTATGCCGACTACAGAGACTGTATCCATTGACAAGGGAATTGATATCTGGAAGAATTTTGGAACATCTTACTTCCTGGAGAGACGTGAGATTGGTATTTTTAATATTGGAGGCCCTGGTAAGATTACAGCAGACGGAGAAGAGTTTAAAATGGGTTATAAGGACTGTCTGTATATTACTAAGGGAACAAAGGAGGTTTATTTCTCCAGCGATGACCCTGCTAATCCGGCTAAATTTTATATGGTCAGCGCTCCTGCTCATAAGGCATGCAAGACAACCTTTATTCCTATTGAGAAGGCAGCCAAAAGACCAGTGGGTGCAATGGAGACATCCAACAAGCGTACCATCAATCAGTTTATCCATCCAGATGTGTTAGAGACCTGCCAGCTGTCCATGGGAATGACTGTGTTGGAGCCAGGCAGTGTATGGAACACCATGCCGGCTCATACTCATGAGAGACGTATGGAGATCTATATGTACTTTGAGATTCCGGAGAACAATGTAGTGTTCCATATGATGGGCGAAGGCAATGAGACAAGACATATTGTTATGCAGAATGAACAGGCTGTTATCAGCCCATCCTGGAGCATCCATTCCGGCGCAGGTACAAGCAACTATACTTTTATCTGGGCTATGGGAGGAGAGAACCAGGCATTTGATGATATGGACAATATTCCTACAACAGAACTGAAATAGTAAGGTTTAAAAAAGAACGCCGCAGCATATTACAGGGCAGTATGCTGCAGGCGTTCTTTTTTTGTGAAAAATCAGCCTTATTGAAAGGTATAAAAGAACAGGTTATTGTATTGTCAGGTTTAAGTAAATTGTTTATTAAATAGTCGAATGCAAAATCAAATAAAACAAAAGGAGGAAGTTAAGAGATGCTGACAAATAGACAAATATAACACAGGAAAATCAAGAAGTAAGAAAGCGATTTATCTAAAAAATATTAAAAATAATTGAAAAATGCAAGCAAAATAACTTATCATTTTAATAAAATATATTGACTAATTTAGTAAAAAGATATATAATCGAAACATAAAATTACAGAATACTGAGGAGGTAGTATTATGAAGAGGGTTTTACCGGTAGTGTGTTCCATGGCAATGTTGGCCAGCATGATGAGTGGCTGTTCTGCATCTGCTGATAATCAGGGAACCGCAGCGGCAGAAGCGGGGGAGAGTACGGTTGAGACAAAAGCGGAAGATTCTTCAGGCGGGGAAGTAACTACAATTCGTTTTTATGGTTCTGATGCCGATTATAACAGAAATATTATAGCTGGATTTGAAGCGGAGAATCCGGATATTAAAGTAGAGATTGTTCCGGTAGATTTTGATAATGCGGAACAGGTAATTAAGACAGGAATTGCATCCGGAGATCCTGTAGATGTTAGTTTCTTCTGGGGAAGTCAGATTTCAGCATTTGTTGATGATGATATGGCCTTGGATTTGACACCATATCTTACAGAGAATGATAATGAATGGCTGAATACGTTTGTTCCGGCTTATATTGATTCCTGTAAAATTGGGGATTCTTATTACGCGGTTGCTTATCAGCCGGTAATTGAAACTATTTTTTATAATAAAGATCTGTTTGCTCAGTATAATGTAGAAGAGCCGAAAACCTGGGAAGAACTGGCAGCGGCTTGTGAGGTATTTAAGGAGAATGGTGTTTACGGAATCGGAAACTGGAATGGTCAGAATCATCAGCTTCTTCAGTTTGCATATCAGTATATGGCAAATGACGGAACACTTGAAGAGTATACATCAGGCGAAGGCGATTTTACACAATGTCAGGGTTTAAAGACATGCTTGGAGAATTGGAAATCTGTATATGACAATGGATACTGGTATCCAGGAGAGGGTGCTTTGACATCTACAAAGGAACAGACACAGGCTGCGTGGTATCAGGGCAACATTGCGATGCTGTTTGATGCTGGTTCCAATGCAGGGGAGTATGTAGAAAACAGCGATTTCGAAGTTGGAATTCTTCCATTTCCATATGTGGAAGAGGGTGGAAAATACGCATTAAATACGGTTACAAATGCTCTGTTTATTCCTGCCAATGCAAAACATCCGGAAGAGGCTGTACGTTTTATGAAGTATTATACCAGTGATGCAGGGATTCAGGAAATTATCAACAGCGGACGTTTGCCATCTACGATTTCCATGCAGGATAAGGTCGACAGCCAAATTCTGAAAGATCTTTTAGCAACTACTGTAGGAGATAATGTGGTAGGATATGTTCAGATGCAGGGACTTTCTTCTGAAATCAATGCATATTTACAGAATGATTTAATTGGAGCTGTGTGTAGCGGAACAAGTGTAGAAGATGCATTGCAGCAGTTAGAAGATTTAAGGCTTTCTACAGTAAACTAGATGCAGAGACGAAAGGCCTGCAGGCGCAGGCCTTTGTATTTTTTTCAGCAGAGTATTTGGAGAGGGAAGACAAATGGATACGAAGAAAACAAGAAAAAAATATAGTGGACTGGAAAAAAAGTATATGATGGTCGGTATTCTTTTCCTTCTGCCGGCATTGCTTATTTACCTGATATTTGCAGTTATTCCATTCTTTCAGAGCTTTGTTTTATCATTTCAAGAATGGAATGGGTTCAGTGAAAAGACATTTGTGGGGCTTCAAAACTATATAGATGCATTTCAGGACAGAACATTTAGAACTGCTATCTGGAACAGTACATATCTTGGTGTGGTTTCCGCTATAATTAGTGTTGTTGTGGGTGTCTTGATGGCATGGTTCTTATTATATGTTGGACGCAGATGGGGCGGATTTTTTCGTACGATTTTGTTTTCTCCCAGTATGATACCAGCGGTAATTACAGCTTTGATCTTTGCGTTCGTGTTTGAACCGGAAATAGGAATTCTGAATAATATGCTTAAGGCAATCGGGTTGGAGAGCTGGACTCATGCCTGGCTGACAAATAAATCAACAGCATTAAACTGTATTTTGTTTGTGTCAGCTTGGAAGCAAGTGGGGCTTACCATGGTTCTATGTTTTGCCGGTATGCAGGGAATTGATCAGTCTCTGGTGGAATCTGCTCGATTAGACGGAGCAACCGACTTTCAAGTGTTTAAGAAAATCATTCTTCCGCTAATTATGTCCTTTGTGCAGCTGAGCGCGATTTTTGCTCTAATGAGTGGGTTGAAGATTTATGATACAGTAGTCGCTTTAACCAACGGAGGACCAGCAAAGGCAACGGTTGTAATGCCTCTTTGGATTTTACAGAATTCTTTCAGTTTTAACAAATTTGGCTATGGATCTGCTATGAGTATGATTTTTGTATTAATAGTGCTGATTGGTATGATTATAGTTAAACGAATTGTTAGGAGTGACAAGTATGAGCAATAATACTTTTGGAAGAAATAAGATTATTAAAACGATTGCCTATTTAGTGCTGGGAATTTATACAATATTAGTAGCTTATCCGCTGCTGTTTATGGTTTTTACTTCATTTAAAACAAATGAGGAGTTTTTCGTTAATTTATTCCTGCCTCCACAGCATATGGAAGTTTCCAATTATGTAAATGCTTGGAATGTAGGAAAGATTGGATTGTATTTTAAAAACAGCGTATTTGTAACAGCGGTTTCTGTTTTAGTTACAACAGTGGTTTCTTTAATGGGAGGTTATGCTTTAGCCAAACTGCATATTCCGAAGGCCGACCTTATTATGGATGGTTTTATGGTTTTCAATTTTATTCCAGGAATTGCAATCTATATTGCCTTGTATACAATGATCAGGGATATGAATATGTCCGGTGGATATCTCTCCCTCATTCTACCATATATTGCATGGCAAATACCGTTTTCTATGTATATAATTAAGCAATATTTTGCCACAATTCCACAAGAGCTAATTGAGAGCGGGAGAATTGACGGCTGCACGGAATTTCAGACGTTTCTTCATATTATGCTGCCTCTGGTAAAACCGGCTGTGGCTACAATTGTAGTATTTACATTTATTGGAAACTGGGGAGAACTGATGTGGGCCAATATTGCGACTGCTTCTAATGTTAGCATAAAGACACTGCCAGTTGGTTTGCTGAACTTTAAGACAGAAATGGGAGTGGAATGGGGCCAGTACACAGCAGGAATCTGTCTTGTAACAATTCCGCTTATGATAATATTTGGATATTTTCAGAAATATTTTGTATCTGGGCTCACCAATGGAGCGGTAAAAGGCTAAAAGCGGGTAAGTAAGAAGGATGGATACAGAAGATTGAAGTGAAAAGGGAAGACGCCAGAGTCTTGGGCGTCTTCCTTTTTGTCTTATTATAAGCGAAGAGCGAGACAAGTTTGTATAAATCTATAGATAGAGATGGATGCTGCAGGCGTTCTTTTTTATTGAGAACGCAAATGAGAAAAAGTTGCTGTATGTGTTTGGAATGATTTTATGTTAAAATAAACCATAATACTTAGGAAAGAAATAGTGGGAATAAAGATGAAAAAATGGGACAAAGTTCGGAATTGGTATCAAAAAATTAAATTTCAGAGACTTTTGACCTTGTCTATGGTTTGTATGGTATGCACAATATTTTTAATGCTAAGTTTGCTGGTTACATGGCTGTCGGAACAGAGAATCCGACAGAATGTAAAAAATAATATGTCCATTGTAGTAGAGCAGTTCGATGTATATTTAGGAAACTATATGGCAAGTATTTACAGTGGATTTAAAAGTCTTGAATCGGACCAGAGCATGGTGAATCTTCAAATATGTAAATTCCAGTAAAAGGGGGCATATGCTCCGCACCAACGGTGCGCTCAGTCCATTTTAAACGGTGCGGAGCATCATCCCTCTGATGACAGATGCTTATTTCTCAGCTTCGCGCATACTGATACCATTC
>DXFU01000035.1 GCA_019114305.1 Candidatus Hungatella pullicola
TTATCATTGATTTCATCATACAGACTCCTTATGTTTTTTCTGGACAATTAAACAATAAGACAAATCTGTATGATTGGGAAGAGGTTTTGATCTCTTCCCTTTATTTTTGCCAATGATAATTATACTCTAAGTATCAGCTAATGGGAATGCCAAAAGTATGATTAGATTTTTAACCTGTTTTGCTATGATCATACTTCTTTCAAAAACCTTTTCCGATAAATGGCAAATCTGGCAGACAAACCGGTTTGGGTCTGTCTGCCGTTCTTTATCATAGCTTTATTGTTTCAGGGGAATGGCGGCGTTCCAGGTATTAGAAGCATCCATAAAGCTGTCTGTTCCGTCTGAAACTGCAAAATAAATACACCTGGCCTTTCCCTCCTCAAAAAGGATAAAGGGACGATCAAGGTTTCCCATTAATCTCACCTGACCATCGCTCCACAGCACGTTTCTGGAATAGGCGGTCTGCCCCTTCACTACATTCCACTGCTCTCCGCTTTCTGACCAGGCGTAAACCCCGCCATACTTTTCTTTGCAGACATTTCCATGCATATCTTTGGCAATCATGCGGTACAGACCATTTTCCTTCCAGACAAATGGGTCCTCCAATTCTACCTCTTCCGGGAACAGTCTTCCCTTTCCAATGCGGCTGTACTCCCCGTCATACCGTTCTGATCTGGCTGCTCCCAGCCTCATGGAGCTGTGAAGAAGTCCCTCATAAGGAGGCTTTTTATAAGTTCTGTATTTGTAAATCATCAGCACGCTTCCATCCTCCTCCACATAGGGAGCTGGATTGGACACAAAAAAGTTATCCTCATAGTCCGGCCTTACCGTCATCACAGGAGCCGAAAAACGTGTCCAGGGACCGGTAATCCGGTCAGCCACCGCAATTCCAATTCGTTTATTGGCGCGGGCTGTTATAACTCTGGGATCCCAAAGTCCCACAGCTTCCCCTTCCTTTACATCCTCAAATGGATGGGTACTTCCAATATAATATAATACCCATTTTCCCCCCTGTCTTGTAATATGAGGATTGTGGGTCATGCGTCCATCCCAATACTGCGGGCCCCTTGCTCCCAAAACTGTTTCCTGATACTGGAAAGGTCCCTCCGGACGGTCAGATACAGCCCGAACAATCTCTGATTCCAAAAGCCACCCGGGATGCATGGGCAGTCGTTTCGGCCACCGGGATGCAAACATGTGATATCTTTCATCTTCTCCTTTGGCCACACTTCCGCACCAGACCCAGTATCCTTTCATTTTGAAGCCCCCTTCTGTGGGAGCGGGCAAAAGTTTATTTCGTAAATCCCATTCCATAAGCTTCTGTCTCCCTTTCATAATTGCTATGCCGTCAATCATCCGGCATTTTATTTCATCTGTCTTTACTGGAAATGACATTCCAGTTCTCTTGTCAGTCTTTCCTCTTCTCTTTCCGCCTCTTCTCTGTCCTCTGCCCTTACAGAAACATACATCTTAAGCTTTGGTTCCGTTCCTGACGGCCTTATTATCACAGAACAGTCTCCTTCCAGCAGAAATTTTAAAACATTGGATTTTGGCAGTCCATTGAGGCCTTTTAAATAGTCCTGGCATTCCACCACATGTTTTCCTCCCACTGAGGCCATTTCACCTCGGAAACCTTTCATAATTTCCTGCATTTTTTCAAATCCGGAGACTCCTTCAAATTCATAGGAGTGAAGGGTATTGAGACAATATCCGTAAGTCTGGTACAGCTGTTCCAACTTCTCATAAAGGCTTACGCCTCTTGTTTTATAGTAGGCAAACATTTCGCAGATTAAAAAAGCTCCATTTACAGCGTCCTTGTCTCTTACATAAGTCCCGCTTAAATATCCATAACTTTCTTCAAATCCAAATACATAAGAGTCTTCTTTTCCCTCTTTTTCCAAAAGTCCGATCTGCTCTCCAATAAATTTAAAGCCGGTAAGCACCTGAATGGTTCTCACGCCGTAGTGGTCTGCAATCCTCTCTGCCATGTCAGTGGTTGCTATGGTTTTTACCATAATCGGTTTTTCAGGCATAGTTCCCATAGCCTGGCGGCGGCTGCAGATATAATCCAAAAGCAGCATTCCCGTCTCATTTCCAGATAAAAGCACATACTCTCCCTGAAAATTTTTCACTGCAATTCCCACCCGGTCACAGTCCGGATCTGTAGCCAGCAAAAGATCTGCCTGGTACTTTTGGGCATACTCCATTCCCAAAGCCATTGCCTCCCGAATCTCAGGATTGGGGTAAGGACAAGTAGGAAAAGTTCCATCCGGCTTCTCCTGTTCCTTTACCACAGTAATATTGGTAAATCCACTTTCCCTTAAAACTCTCAGCACTGGCTTTAATCCGGTTCCATTAAGCGGAGTATAACAGATAGAAACATCTCTGTCCATTTTAGTATCAGGGAGAATCAAAGTCTGTTTCTTTACCTCTTCTGTAAAAGCGGTAAAAACCTCCTCGCTGATATAGGAGATGGTTCCCTCTGAAACCTCCCGATGAAAGTCTGATTTTTTAATATCCTGAAACACATCCAAAGCTTCTATTTCGCTTAAAACTTCCTGCGCTGCTTCTGTGGTAATCTGACAGCCATCAGGGCCGTAAACTTTATAACCATTGTATTTTGAAGGATTATGGGACGCCGTTACCATAACTCCCGCCTGACAGCCCAGATAGCGAACTGCAAAAGAAAGGCAGGGCGTAGGCATCAGCTGACTATAAAGGTACACCTGAATTCCATTGGCTGCAAATACACTGGAGGCAGTCTTTGCAAACAGCTCCGACTTAATCCTGGAATCGTAGCTGACAGCAATTTTGCGCAAACCCTTGGGAAATTTCTTACAAACGTAATTAGCCAGTCCCTGGGACGCTTTTGCAACCGTATATATATTCATACGGTTGGTACCAGCTCCAATAACGCCTCTCAGTCCTCCCGTACCAAATTCAAGATTTTTGTAAAAAGCGGATTCTATTGTCTCTTGGCTGCCCTCCATAGACCTCAGCTCCTCAGCCACTTCCTTATCCTCCACCGCCTTATCCAGCCAAAGCTCATACTGTTTCATATAATTCTGATTCATAACATCCTCCTGTTTTACAAGTTGTACGGGCTGAAAAAAGCCATCTGGCTTCATTTTTCTGCCAGATGGCCCAAGCGTCTATTATTGCTGCCGGATCCAGGCTCCGCTGGGATCCACCAGATATCCGTCAGGAGTCACTGTACTCACTGCACAGGAGCCGTCTGGATTTAGATAGTACCATTTGCCGTTCCACTGAACCCATCCTTTATACATATAGCCGTTTTCATCGAAGTAGTACCAAATTCCCTTAGATATAATCCAGTCACTCTTAGGATAATTTCCATCTTCCAGCTGGTACCACCAGCCTATCTCATCCTGCATCCAGCGGCCAGGGGTTGTCTGCAGTCTGGTAATGCCTCCAGAGCTTCTGGTTTGTCTTACTGGCTGCGGCTCCGGCTCTGGGTCCGGTTTCTCTCCATCTGGATTCTCACTTTCTGCCTGCTTCATCAGAACAAAGATTCCCTGTTCCTGTGTAATAAAAGAAATCTTATTTCCATCTGTTACAAACTCTACCCTATTCAGAAGTTCACCGTCCTCATCAAAAAGCAGAAGTGTCAGCTGATCTTCCTGATGAAACCTTTTTGGTATGGGAAAGCTGATTCTTACAGGCGCTGCTAAATCAATATGATCCAACAGCAGATCCCCCAATTCCACATCAAAGACGATTTCCAGAGCAGCCGCAGATTCTCTGTCAAATTCCTGTGAAATATTTGGCTTCGTTTCAGGAATATCCATACGCATTACAGCATTAGATGGAGATGCCACCACTTCTTCGCTGGCAATCTGCCCAGCTGTAACAGCGGCTCCTTCTACTTTAACGGAAGACTTTTTCATGCCATACTCCCTGACCACATCTTCTGATATTTCCTTTTTTGTAGCAGTAATATGATCGTCTAACTTCAAAAGGGCCTGCTCCGCCTTAACCAGCAGATCAAAAATATAGTCGGTTACTTTTTCCTGTCCGTTCACAAAATCAACCGTCTCATCCATTGCCTCATGGATTTCCTCTGCGTTGGAAGCGGAAGCAATCTTTCGGGTAAGATAATCCATCTGTCCTTCCAGATCTTCCGGAACCTTTATTTCAACTTTGAACGATGTTTTCTTATCTTTATAGCTTACTTCTACCGTTGCTGTTCCAGGATTCTGACTTTGGAAACCATTTACAGTGTACTCTTCTTCAGAAAGAACTTTTTCTGTTCCATCCTCATAATACGCCGTCACTTCCAAGCCAGAATAATCTGCTTCTTCTCCCAGTACATACTCCAGTTTTTCAGGAAGACTGGTAATTGCTATTTTCTCAAGAGCAGATTCTGTTTCTGTAAGCTTAATGGCATCCAGTACAATGGCATAGCCTCCGCTACTCTCATTCTTTCCTGTTATCTCAAACTTAAAGTTGTGTACCCCATCTTCAGGGAAAGTCACGGTTCCGTAATTTACAGTAACTCCTGTCTTATTTCCCTTATAATACTGATCAACCGGGTCTCCTATTTTTTCATCATCCAGATACATCTGGAAAATTCCCTTCGTCTCATGCTTCTTCATCATGATTTCCAGCTTATAAGTTCCCGCCTCAATTTCCACAGGGAAAGAAGCCCAGTCTCCCACCTTATTGCCAATATAGACGTAGCCTTCTCCCCTTCCCAAATCCGGACAATTCTCCGACAGGAAAGCCTCGTCTATCTTATCCTCCAGCTGCCATATAAACACCTCAGGAGAATCCGGCAGCTGCTTTCCGTCCAGAGTTACATCATTGCAGTAGACATACAGATCTTTAATATCCAGTTCTTCCAGATTGTTGGCGTTTCTTCCCAGATCTTCCATATAAATATTTTCCATCTGTATACCGCTGATGCCGTATTCCTTGCTGAATCCAACCAGCTTGGCCGTGGAAGTTCCCTTATCGTACACATGAATATTCCTGATTTTCACATCGCTGATAGGAAGGTTTTGATCTGTTCCCCCGGTAATAGCCTGCATATGTAGCCATGTTCTGTGAGAATCATTCGTATTGGTAATGTGCTCAATATCAATATTTTCAAATGTAATGTCGCTGAGAGATGCCGTTCCATACTTATGATGTACGCCAAGACCTACGGCACAGTCATAAACGGTACTGTCGCGGAATACAATCTGGCTCTGGTCTCTCCAAGAACCCTGTCCAACCTTAAATCCATAACAGTAGGACCAGGATAAACAGTCCTCAAACAGAATGTTTTCACATGGCTCAGGCTCTCCGCACCACGCCTGAAACAGTTCCCCTGTTTCCCATGTCTTGGTTGAAAACGGATCGTCTAAGGCCACTCCCACTACATTTTTTACAACTACATCCTGGCAGCCATTAATATCAATACAGTCATCCTCGTGATTCATGGTATTAAGGATTTTCAGATTGGTAAACTGCAGATCGTTGGAAAGTCCCGGAGCGACAGACCAAACGCCTGTATCACGAATTGTAAGGCCGTCTGCCGCAAAATTACTGCAGTTCATAGGAATAATGCTCTGTGAGAGAAGATTGGCCTCCTTTTCCAGATCTCTCCCTCTTGCGTCAATTGTTCCCCGTCCGTAAATCTTCATATTATCTGATTCAATGTAATTTTCCGGATTATGGAATTCCTCGCTGTAGGGATCAGAAATTTTATTATTCTCAGTATAAATCAGATGAACCACATCTTTTCCTATAGAATTTTTATTTCCTCTCACCACATACTCGGACTCATCTAAACTGGCTCTTAAAACAGCTCCCCCCTCCAGATAAATCTCCACGTTACTCTTTAAAACAAGAGAACCTGTTTTATAAACACCAACAGGAATATATACTACACCTCTTGTCCCATCCCCCTTTTCCGTGCCGTAAGCAGAAGCGTCGTCAATGGCTTTCTGGATAGCCTTGGTACTTGATTTTGTTCCTGTGCGCTCTGCATGGTAAGGTTCTTCCAGAATATTATAAATTCCTTCTCCTGCTTTTTCCGGTACCTCAGTTTCCATTGGATCAGCCGCCAGAACCAGACGTTTTCCGCCGTTAATCCTGATAATCAGATACTGGTGGTTTTCCAAAGTAAAGGTCAGCTTGTTTCCATCTGTTTCCGCCTGAATATCCAGGTTCCTCGGAGATATTTCATAAGACTTTACAGGCTCTTTGTAGGCAATCTCTACCGTTACACCATCGCCTCCGTCTTCCTGACCTGACATGGAGAATTCTCCGTAGTCATACTCTCCTCTGTAGGATATGACAGGAATCGTCAGGCCGTCTGCCGTCACCTGGAAGGTTTCACTTTGCTTATAAATATAGGGGAGCGGATAAGAAATTACATTGCCGCTTTCACTGACTATACTTTCTCCAAAATCCACATCGGGAATCTCTTCTTCCATCTCCCTGGACAGTTCAAATCCTTTTACTGCCACCTGGCAGCTTCCGCTTTTCGGATTTGGTTCCAGAACTTGAATTCTAAGAGTCTGATCTCCCGCTGCATCAAAGGTTACCTGACCAAAATCAGCTGTCACCTGGCCCCCGCTTCCATACTGGTCATAGGGTTCTCCTATCTCTTCTCCGTTTACAGATACTTGAAATACGCCTTTATTTTCATGCTTTTTTGTAATCAAATCTAAGTCGTAGGTGCCTGCTTCTTCCAGACGAAAGGAAAAATCCACATACTGTCCTACCGTCTTTGTTTCATCGTTGTCCCCAATGTAAACAAAAGAGTCATTTCCCGCGGTCACCTTCAGTGTTTCCGAAGATTTTTCGTAATCCAGACTGCGGAAGACAAATTCCTCCGTGATTTTCTCTGCCCGGGTACTTAAAGGAAACAGCCCAATTACTGCCGCGCAGAGCACCGCTGCTGCGCCGGCAGCCCCCCTCCATTTTTTTCGTTTCACGCCCTTACCTCTCCTTCATTTTATTCTGCCTTTTTTATAACAGGTGCCTTCAGGATTCCTGATGGCTTTAAGCAGTACTCGTATGACCAGCTGGTTCCTGTGGTTCTCCAGGCATCCGGCCCAATCCATCGCTCCTTTTCATTGCAGTCGTGAACAGTTCCAAAGGTATTTATCCGGTTTCCATAGGCAAGAATCTCCAGCTTATGGATTCCTGCCTCCAAATGTCCAAGACTTACCTGATATGGAGCGCAGGCGATAAGACCGCAGTCTCTTCCATCTGCTTTTACCTGAATCACAGGGCAGCGGAATTTTGATATCTGGATGCTGTAATCTCCTTCTTCCGGAATCTCCAGATTCACATGATAAGAAAGGTTTCCTCCATAAAACGGAAGTCCCTGCACGCAGATATCGCCAAAGCCAAATTCTGTTTCCGGCCTCTGAAGTTTGGTTTTCCTGCCTCTCACCTGAACATGAAAATCTCCCAACAGATACATAGCCTCTACCTGGAAAGAGGAAGTAAATGGAATGTGAATTTCCAGGATATTTTCTCCCTTTTTCAGTGCACCCAGTTCTACTTTCCTGATATCGCGGTCTGCATACCAACCTTCCGGCTTTTTGCTGCAGGGGATGCCGTTCCAGATAATATTGGTTTTTTCTGCCTGTTCCAAAGCCAGCCATACCTTGTCGGTCTCCCATTGGGATTCTATGGAGAAGCGCAGCTTCAGCCTATGAGCAGGCTCCTCTTTCGGCGGATTCACCCATGGCTGTGGAAATGCCTCTGTTCTCAGGCGCAGTCCCAGTTCCTTACGGAACAGATTGTCAATTCTTAAGATTTCTTCCTCTGGCTGCCAGTCTCCATCATCAAAGGCGTAAGAAGCCAGATCCAGAAGAAGTACATTAGGTTCTTCCAGCGTTACCTGTGCCACAGAAAGCGCAGAAACCAGTTTTTCTTCTTTTGTCTTTGTATCTTTTCCTTTGCATTCACATCTTTCCTTTGATGGTATGAGACAATACAGGAAGGAATCCTGATCATAGGAGTCTGTCTCCCAATATGTACTGCCGTTCTCAGTCCATGTCGTCTGCTCTGTCCATGATCCTGTTTCTGGATGAAGGTGAATGACCTCCCAGACACCTTTGACAGAAATCCGAAGTCTCTCCTTTTGCACCAGATCGGGATTAGGACTCTTTTCACAATGGGCAATAAACAGCCAGCGGCGGCGGCCTTCTTCCCGCATCTGATAAAGCAGATTCTCTGCCCGACTTCCTGTTTCCGTACGGATCTCAAGGATTCTTTCAGATTCCAGGCTTTCCAAAATCTCCAGCCGAGAAAATCCCACGGCAACACATCTGTCTGCCAGCAGTCGGCAGCGATTATCCAAAACCCCATCTACATGGCTGGGAATATTTCCCGCAAAAATCACCTTTCCACCGCGTTCAGCGAAATCTTCCAGCCGTTTTAAAGTAGACTGCCGCAAGGTAACGCAGGATGGAACCAAAACAGCGTCATAGTTCATTTCCCCTGCGTCAAATCCAGACTCACTTTTCTGGTTAAAGTCCGCCAGAAGAGACTCCGATATAAAATCAAAATCGATGAGTCCGTACAGCAGCCATTTCACCAAATTTGCAAAATTATCCTCCATCTGTCTGCAGATCTCATCTGTGTGCTCTCTGGTTCCCCAGTAAAGCCAGTAAGATTCTATGGGATGGATTACTCCAACCTTTACCAGTGCTTTTCCTCTGGACAAAACGGTATTCAATCTGGAAAAATAATTCTCAATGTAAGAATATTTTCTATACCAGGGAGACTGATAGCCGATGGACGCCGGATAATCCCTCTTTGCCTCACCTTCCATGGTGGTCCAGGTCAGGTGATGAACTCTTTTGGTCACTCCAAGGGCTGCCTGCCAGTCTCCTGCCAGTTTATGTCCTCTGAAATCAAAGTCCCAGTTTGTCACCCCATATATTTCACTGGTCATTCCGGAATATCCATACTGATGAACTGCGCTCTGTGCCTGCTTTGCCGTGGTCAGCTCCCGGTCATCACAGAGCATATCAATTCCAGGTATATCAAATCCCCGGTACGCTCTCATGGCTTCACCTAAAGCCATGGTCTGCCCTTCCAGGAAGGGCTCCCTCATCATATGTCCCGTAAGCTTAATGTGATGATTTCTGCACCAGCCTCCCACCTGATCCGCAAAGCTTTCCGTGAAGCGCTGACATACATGGTCATGGTAGCGATAACGCTTAACAGACAGCTGTCCCTCTGGCAGCTCCCAGAATATTTCCGGAAGCCCCGGCAAAAACCGTTCTCCATATGCCTTTTTGTATGTTTCTTCAAAATCATCTGTATATGGAATAACCTGCTGCGTCTTTTCTTCTGCATAACCCAACTTAGTTTTAAATGTAAATTGAGGTTCATCCGTAAAAATAGTGGGTATGGTCTTTCCAAAATCCTTGGCAAACTCTTTATAATAGGCATCGTAAGTTACTTCAAGAAATTTTGCCACTGCCTTTGGATCCAGTGTGTTTAAATATGCCTGGTTGTTAAACCATGGATTATTTCCTGCAATTTCCAGATAAGCATACCAGGTGTCCCAGCCCTGTCTTTCTTCTTCTTTCACGGCCTCTTGATCCGGCATCTGGTCCAAAAAGCGGTATTCCTCCAAATACCCTTTTTTCAGCCTGATCTGATAAGCTGCAAGAAACTTTCTTTTTCCGCTGGATACTGCTTTGGCGCTTGAGTCCATTTTTCCTTCTTCTACCTTTTCATTTAAAGGCAGAGGAACCGGCGAAAAGGCCAGAAAACGGCTTCGATACTGCTCGTCTTTTGTTACCAGCCCCCCGGCAGCCCCGGATGGCCATCTGTCCTCATCATACAGACAAGTCACCATTCCCAGCTGACAGGCTTTATCATGGGCATAATGCATCATTTCCATAAAGCGCTCTCCCAGATAAGGCATATTCATACCGGTTCTGCAGTGGAAATAGGCGCCGCCCATCCCCATTTCTTTCAGGTCTGTTAAAATATGATCTGCCTTTTCCTCTGTCATATGGCAGTTCCACGCCCAAAAAGGCGTTCCTCTAAATTGAACAGGAGGATTTTGAAACTCTTCCCTCAGTTCTTTTTCCAAAACCTTCTCGTATTCCATACAACTTTCCCCTTTGCTTATACAGGCTTGCACAGAGCAATCAGATCCTCCACCTTTGCTTCAGCCATACATTCCACTGTATCAGAGGCTCCGTAATAAATCTTAACCGTTCCGTCATCCTCTAAAATCATTCCGCCCGGAAAGATTACATTGGTACGAAATCCGCCTTCTACCTCGTACTCTGTCTCCGGAGCAATTAAGGGCTCCTTGGACATTCCGATAATCTTAGACGGATCCTCCAGATCTAAAAGCATAATTCCGGCGCAGTATCTTTTCTGCCAGCGGGCTTCCCAGCCATTCTTGCCTCTTGTACGGTCAATATCAACCCCATGAAACAAAGTCAGCCATCCTGCTTCTGTTTTAACCGGCGGAGCACCGGGACCGATTTTATCATTTGCAAACGGGACATCCTCCACGGCCGCAAGAAGCTTGGAATCTCCCCAGTATTTCAAATCATGGGAAAAGGACATCCACATATCAAATCGATCAATTCCTCCTCTGGAGTAAACCGGGAAGGGACGCTCTAAGCGAACGTAGCGGCCGCCTACTTTTTCCGGGAAAAGGACCATATTCCGATTGTCCGGAACAGAAAGGGAAAGTACCTCCATAGTTTCAAAATCTTTTGTCATTCCAATTCCGCCTCTCAGTCCATGTTTCGTATCGACTGCAAAACACAGATAGCAGACATCGTCAATAACCGTCAAACGTGGATCGTATACTTTAGTAATTTCAGGATCATTCATTCCCTCTACCGTTAAAAACGGTTTATCCTTCACCTTCCAGTGGATGCCGTCATCACTGAAAGCTACTCCCACATTGCACTTTCCGAAGGAACCTACGCCGTCAAACTGATAGTCATTTCGAAAAACCATAATATACTGGCCGTGATACTTTGTTACTCCAGCATTGAAAATACAGTCTGCCTCATAAGGAATATCCTTCTTGCTGAGTACAGGCTCTCCTCCCTTATACCGTTTAATTACCGAGCTGGATTTCAGCTCGGGCATCATTTTTGCCATTTTTCTCTTCCTCCTTCATATTATGTAAACTGCATTTGCAAAACATTTCTTCTCACTGATAAATTTTTATCGATACGGCGTCCCCTTCTTCAGGCACGCTCCCTGCTCCTTAAGTCTTTGGCGCAGAATCTTTACATCAATATCTTTGACACTGCATCCCTGCTCTGTGCTGATTGCAGCAGCAGTTCCTGCTGCCTGTCCCGTAATAAAGCAGGCGGGCATTACTCTTACAGATGCCTGCATAGCACGGTCACAGCTTATGGTTCTCCCCGCTGTCAAAAGGTTTGTGAATTTTATGGATAAAAGACTGCGGTAGGGAATGGCATATGCCTCTCCCATCTTATACTTAGAACTTTGATAGACCTCTTCCCTGCCCTCCCGCTCTTCCTTGGCAGCGGCATGCATATCAATAGGATAAGAATAATAGCCTATGGCATCCTCAAAATCTGCTCTGTTGGCATAATCCTCAGCGGTCAGACAGTATTCCCCTACAATGCGTCTGGATTCTCTTGTACCAATAGAAGGGCCGCTGGCGGCCAATACCGCCTTCTCAGCTCCCGGCACATACTTTCTCAGAAACTCCATAAGCACCGGCAGATTTTTTCTCCCGTTTATCTCCGCTTGAGTCATATTTTCCTCATCAAAGGGCTGAATCTCATAAATGTGTCCGAAATTTAAGGAAGCCGTCCCCGGTCCCGTAATGGACATGCCTGCCACCTTATTTTCTCCGTCAGGAAAATCCCCGTTGGCCTTTGCCCTTTTTACCGCCTGGTTTAAATTGCCATCTTCCCCTGTTGCTCGGGCATATTCCATAAAGCGGTCCACATCAAAATTAGAAATTTTAAAGCACAAAGTTCCCGCCTGTACTCTGCCTTTTTCATCCCCATACTGGAATGGTCCGCCGGCCATTGCCGTCAAATCCCCATCCCCGGAGCAGTCAATAAACACAGAGCCGTAAATCTTCTTTGTGCCTCCTTTATTAAAGATTGTAATATGGGTTAACTCATTGCCCTGGGCCTGACAGTCAATTACCATAGTGTGCAGCAGAATATGACAGCCGCTTTCCAGCACCATACGATCCAAAACCCTCTTCAGTGCTTCTGAATCAATGGGATACCAGTCAATTCCTTCTATTCGGTCCGGTTTCCTGTCATAAAAAGGACTGACAAAACACTCCTTTTTTAATTCCATAAGAATTTCCAATCCAATTCCCCCTGCCAGCAGATTTTTCCCGTCTGTAAAAGGACAAAATGCCGGTACCAGAGCACTGGCGGCCATACCGCCCAAATATCCTTCTTTTTCTATAAGAAGTACTTTTTTTCCGTTTCTGGCAGCTGCAATTGCTGCGGCCACTCCCGCAGGGCCTCCTCCTGCTACTACAACATCATAAAATTCCAATTCTGTCTTCTCCTCTCTTTTCTTCTTCCTTTCGAATCCAGGCAGCCAACCGCTCCCCCATCTGAATGTGTCCCCAATCCGACGGATGAAGGATATCCGTGCTGAGGAAGGTAATATCACAGGCGATCTGATCTCCCGGAATATGGATAAACCTGGGATCCTCTATTTTTTCCATCCGTTCTTTTACAATCCGCCGAAATTCCCGATAATTTCTATAGTAGGGTTCCTGATGATTTTTCATAATCAGTCCCTTATTTACAAACTGATCTATCACATAAATGCGTCTGGCTTTGCTGTCCTTCATCCGGTTCAGGAAATAGACTACCCTTTTTTCAAACTCTTCCTTATCAAATGGAACCACCATGTTTACGCCTATTTCCAAACTGACCATGTCTGCCGGCACCTGAGCCATGTAATCCGCAGCAAAATTTTCGCAAAGACAAGATCCAGACAGCCCCTTATTCCATACCTCCACCCCAAGTCTCTGAGCCGTCTGCTCCAGATAACAGTTAGAATATAAATTCGTCACGCTGCCGCAAGTAATGGAAGAGCCGTAGGCAGCCCATAAAAGAGCCGGCTTTTCCTCCAAGACAGGAGGACGACGGCTGTATCCAAAGGTATCCAGGTAATTAAAATAGAGATATCCGTTCATTCCAAACTGAATTCTCCATACATTGGGGGCAAACCTCCCATGAGGCAGCTGTTCTTCCTCTATTATGTCGTAAATCACAGGCCGTTCTACATGAAGCACCGTGCACACTCCCGCTTTCAGAGTATTCTTTTGGTGAAGCATATCTCCAAAATAAATGCAGATATCAATATCTGCCTCCACCGCCGTTAAAGCCATATCAAAATATCTGGCTTCTGTTACAAAACGTATCTCACAGCCATGAACACGCTCTGCCCGGAAACGGCCATTATGATTTTCTTTTATTCCCAATTCATGGCGGAACTGTTGGGGAAACCGTTCCAGCCTTACGCCATTCATTCCAGGAACCTTATCCACATGATCCACGTTAAAAAACTCCAAATTTTCGTATATCATCTGCAACCACCCGCTTTTTCTATTTTTTTCATTGTATCGGGATTCCGGTTAAATGGAAATCCAATATTGAAGGTTCTGATGTCGTTTTTTTAATGCTGATTTTCAGACTGAACTGCTTATAACCATAGCGCCATAAGACCGCTTTACAAAAAAGGGCCCCAGCAAACATGGATTCTACCTTCAGTATTGATCTTTCCTTTTCAATCTCTGAAGGAATGTCCATATTTGCCGCAGCCCTTTTTCTTCCTCTATTCTGTTTTGTCTAGTCAAACAACTGCATGTTGACCATGGACGCGCAGCCTCTAATCTCGTCAAATGAATCAATTCCCAGCTTGTCTGTCAATGTTTCCAGGTCTTTTACGAGACGTATCATAAAATCCGGCCTGGTTAAATTAGCAGAACCAATCTGCACAGCAAAAGCGCCGACCATAATATATTCTATCACATCTTCCGCGCAGGTTATTCCTCCAGCCCCTATAACAGGAATATGGAAAACACTGCAGGCCTCTCTGCACCGACTTAAAGCCAGAGGTTTAATTCCAGGTCCAAAATAACCTCCGCTCTGAAGCGTTCTTTTCCATATATTAACTGCGCAGCCATCTACACAGTTAAAAGGCACAAACATATCCGTTCCAGCTCCTTCTAAAACGCGGGCCATCTCTTCCATTGGATAAATACCTCCCGGTGCCTTTGCTATTACAGGTTTGTCTCCTGCCGCCTTTCTGACAATCCTCATAAGGCCATCCAGCTTTTCCCAATCCTTCCAGTAAAGAGGCTCTGAACTTGCATATGGACAGTTCAGATTAATCTCTATGGCAGCAATTTGCTCTGTTTCCGCTGCCATCGCCACAGACTCTCCCATTTCCTCCATACTCCTCGCCTTAATGTCTACAATAACAGGCGGTACATTCTCTGGAAGGTTAGGAATCTCCTGCCGGATAAACATTTCCAAACTCATATTATTGGGGCCAAAACTGCTTAAATATCCGTAGGGGGTTGTGAGAAATTTGTTGATTCCATTGGGACCTCCGCAATTTTTCATCAAAGAATTAGGAATCACAGCCCCCAATGCCTGCAGATCTATTAGATCTTTATATTCTACAACATTTCCAAATCCCCCTGGGGCAGACATAACAGGATTTTTCAGAACAAATTCTTTCTCCCTGATTTTACAACTTACCTGCATAAATTTCTCCCCTCCTACACAAAATGTGCCAGAAAATTCTGATCCCGAAAATAATCAATGGTATCCATAGAAAGATACGGTCCCTCCTGACAAACAGCAATTCCTTGTGGATTGTCCTGAGTATGTATGTAACAGCCTCTGCAGGCTCCCAGCCCGCAGCCAATTTTTACCCCTGTAAATATCTTAGTTTTCTTTTCAAGAAAAGAATCCTGCTGTTTTTTCCATACACTGACTGTTTCCAAAGGAACAGCCGCCAAAATAAGCTCCGCCTTCCTAACCCTCTCCTGCTGTACAATTTTCTCTATTGTCATTGCTTCAAATACCGGTATGCTGCTATTTTCCCATTGAGATTTCCAGCTGCCTTCACAATGAGACGTCATATAAATTCCAATGCACTTGCCTTTCAATGCATTGAGAAATGGCATCAGCAACAGCACCCCCTTTCCATCGCAGATTGCCGCATAGCTTTTGTTTTCCTCTATATCCAATCCTCTTCCGCACGGTCCCCATACAGTCAGCCCATCTCCCATTTCTAAGTCGGCCAAAGGACTATTTTCATGAATCAAAACTAAAAATCCGTTGTCCGTTTTTTTCTGTATCATCAAAGGAGAGGGCCAGTTTACATCATGTTTCTTTTCCGCAGCCATAATATACTGTCCCGATATAAAATCACTACGTTCCCACTGAATTTCAGCCTCTGCCCAGACCCTTCCGTCCGCTCCCATCCGTCTCTCTATAACAAGTACGTTACAGTCTTTTATTGTCATCTTACTCATAGTCTTTTGGTCCCTCCTTACCTGCAAAACCGGCCGGAAGCACTGTAAGAAGCTTTCGTGCCAATCTTAAATAATTATCATAAGAGGGATATCTGACAGCTGCAGAATTGGTAACAGGATCATCATAGGGCTGATCTGCATCCCACATAGGTCCCTGATTTTCCCCCTCTGTATATGGAAGCCCGTCCAAATCCAGCAGGCACTGGGTCTTTACAACTCTTTTTTCCAGCAAATCCATCAAAGTTCGGAAATTAATATTCCATGCATGCCGATCCCATCCTCTTGGGAAAGGATCCTGGTAGCAGGGAGAATTATATTTTGACTGCTTATAATATCTTTTTAATTCCGGAAAACGAATTTCCTTTTGATGATCCGCGAAAACTTCGTCATAATGGCAGGAAACAATTCTCCCTTCCGTAAGAATTACATGAAGCCAGCCTGTAATTCCATACCCAAAATCCTCTGCAATTCCATAAAACTTTTTCTCTGACGGCTTTTTTATGGCTTCTGCCAGTTCCCATGCCATGGGAAGCATATTTTTCATACTTCCAGACGCTCCGGTTAAAAGTTCAAAATCTCCTTCCAGAGACTGACGCTCCATAATCTGGGCTTCTACATGCAGCATTCCGTCTGCAAGAACACACCCCGCCTTGGCCTGCCTCGGTTTGGAAGACTGCCAGATTCCATAATCAGAGCGTCGTTTATCCTGGTTGGAAAAATATTGATTATAATACGCTTCCATAGCAATCTCATTAAACTCTGCAAACAGAATTTTTCCATCTTTACATACTACTTCCAAGCGCCCCTTGTGTCCTGACACCTGATCTGTTCCGCCAAACTCTTTGGCAGCAATATAGTAATCTCCTGTCATAATTCCAAGAGGAGGCTGAACCGTATACTGCAGCCAATCTACTTCTTCCCTTTGATTCCATTCAATAATGTTTCGCATTTCCTGCCCCTCCATTTCTATATTAATGAATTATTTTTTTGAAACCGGCATTTAATACCTTCAGACACTTCTATCCCCCTGTGGGTGACAGCAACATACTCCAGAAACATATTGTTTCTTAATTTTCTTGCCAAACAGTCTCCTTTCTCCAGTCCCAGAACAAAAAAGGCTGTAGACACCAAATCCGTCATGATGGCAAGGTCTGATACAATAGTCACACTCTCCAGTTCATTTTCTGCCGGCCATCCAGTACGAGGATCTACAATATGATGATATTTCTTTCCATTCATCTCAAAATAACGTTCATATCCTGCAGACGTAGCCACTCCAACATCTCTGACAGAAAGCGTCCCCAAGCTCCTTCCCCTATCCTTCCATGGACTTTGTATTCCTACTTTCCAATCTTCCCTCTCCTGTCCTGTTATCCGCTGTCCCAGCAAGTAAAGATTCCCTCCTAAATTAACGGAGGCGGAGCATACGCCTTTCTTTTTCAGATAGGCGGCTATCAGCTCCGCTCCATATCCTTTTCCCGCCCCTCCGGCATCTATTTCCATTCCTGATGCTAAAAAAGTGATGCTTTGTTCTATATCCTTAAAAACCAGCTTATCAAAGCCACAAACTTCTTTCACTTTTCTAATTTCTGCTTCATCGGGGATTTTAGGTGATTGAGCGGTGATATTCCAAAGACGAACAAGAGGGCCCACTGTAGGATCATAGCTTCCGCCGCAGTCAGCACTGAACAATAGAATTCTCCGCAGAAACATATATAGTTCATGAGACACTGGAACCGGACATTCCGGCTTATAATCTGCGTTTAACAGGGAAAGTTCAGAGCTGGGATCAAAAATATTCAATCTTTTTTGTACCTGGCTAAGAATTTCTTCACACCCCTGTAAAATACTTACCGGATTTCCTTCATATTCATAAAGCACCACTTCACAAACCGTATTGAAATAAAACATTCTTCTTCCTACACAGTGACTGTTCATCGTTTCTCCTTTTACCCCTTAACACTTCCGGCAACCAATCCCTGAATCAAATATCTTGACCCTGCACAGAACATACCAATTATAGGAATTGTTGACAAAGCCAAACAAAGAATTCTTGCTGCATCGTCATTTTTAAATTCTGTACTCAGCAGGGAAATAGACAGGGGAATGGTATAATACTCTTGATTTGTTATAACAACCAAAGGAACCATGTAGTTATTCCAGGACCATAAAAACAGAATCAGAAAAATAGTTATGAGCGCAGGCTTTATAATGGGTAAAATAAGTCTGATTAAAATACCGAATTCTCCGCACCCGTCAATCCGTCCGCTTTCAATCAGCTCATTCGGAACAGCTCCTGAAATATACTGTCTCATCCAAAACACACCAAAGGGATTGGCAACTCCATTGACAATAAGAGGCAATAAGGAGTCAGCCCAGCCCAGCCCTCTCATCTCTATAACAAATCCAATTAGGCCCAGTTGAGGAGGAATGGCCAGAGCCGATATGATAATAAGGAAGAATGCTCCCTGCCCTTTAAATTGATATTTAGCAAATGCATAACCAGCCAAAGTGGAAATACATACTCCAATCACAGTATTTGACACTGCCACAATCAGGCTGTTGGAGTAAAATTTGACAAAATCATGTTTCATAATATTTTTCAAATTATGTAGCAGATAATCTCCAGGCAGAAGTTTGACTCCTGTATACAGCTGATCGGTATAATAGGTGCCCATAATAATCATCTGATAGAAGGGTAAAAGGGCAAACAAGGAAATTACACCAACCAAAAGAACAACGGCAGTCTTTTTAAGATTCACTTTCTTATACCCCATTTTCATCCCTCCTTAGTCTTTTTCCTGAAATGCTCTCACAAGCAAAATAGAAACGGCAGTTACAAAAACAAAGAACAAATAGGCAATAGAAGCTCCGTATCCGTATTCAAAGTTCAAAAAGCTGGCTTCGTAAAAGCGTATCATGATTGTAAAAACAGAACGGTCCGGACCACCTAAAGGCTGATTGACACTGGAAAACAACAGCTGAGGACCATCAAACAGATTCAATACTCCAATTACTCCGGTAGTCACCGTAAAAGCAAAAATAGGTTTAAGCATAGGAATCGTAATTCGTATAAACCGTTGTCTCCAATTTGCTCCGTCTATTTTAGCTGCCTCATACAAATCTTCTGGAATCGTGGAGAGTCCGGCCATGAACATAATCATGGCATATCCATAATTTTTCCAGATTTCCATCAATGCTACTACAATTCTCGTAGGCCACGCTTTTCCCAGCCAGTAAACAGATTCAATGCCAAAAACATTTAAAATTCCATTGATAATCCCATTTTTCCAGTCAAACATCAGTTGGAAAATAATAGCCAAAGCCACACTTGTGGTTATATAAGGCAGAAAATTAATAAGCTGAAAGGTACCTCTCCACTTAAAGAAAAATTCTTTTAGAAGACAGGCCATTAAAAGCCCGAGAAATATCTGACCTGGAATAATCATAATGGTCATAATAATAGTGTTTTTAAGAGACAGCCAAAAAAATGAATCTTGGGTCAAAGCTCTCACATAATTTGAAAAACCTGCAAATGTTTTTTCTGCAGACACTCCATTCCAATCAGTAAAGCTAATGGCAAAGGAAAAGACAATCGGAAAAATATTAAATGCTAAAAATGCCAGGAAATATGGCATCAGCATAAGATAGGGCGTTGTTTTGCGCTTCATAATTTCTCCTTTCTGGGGGAGATTTCTTGACCGGATTCTCCCCCCTTATGCCTTTTTCTATTCCTTAATCAGCTCAGGATGTTTGTTGGATAATTCTTCAATCATAGTGTCCACCAGCTCATCAGCTGTAATCTGGCCATCTGTAGCATTAATTGTCTTAACCGCAAGGGCGTAAGAGTCTTCAAAGTCCTGATCATAGTTATTCAGCGGTCTTACACCCTCAATGGATTTTGCTACATCTGCAAAAATCTGCCATACATCCTGATTATTAAAAAATGGATCTTCCTGGCTGTAGAAGCTTGGATCCTCATAAGCGGGTTTATAAGGAATCAGGGAACTTTTGTAATCCCGAATCAAGGCTCCGCCTTCCAGTGTGCTTTGGAAAAACTTAATATACTCAGCCGCACCTTCTTTATTCTTTGCGCCTTTTGGCACTCCCATACTTGCAGAAGTTCCAGCGTATCCTCCTCCAGGCGGCAGCATAAGCCCCCACCTTCCCTCTCCCTCAGGATCATTGGGTTTAATAATCTGGGACAAAGCCCAGGCAGGACATTCGAAGAAAATATGATCGTCTCTGCCGCAGGAAGCAGCTTCCTCCGGTGAATTGTAATCAATTCGATCTACCACTTTCTTCTGTTTCATTTCAATCAAGGTCTCTAAAATCGGCTTAATAGAATCATTAAAAAGAATCTGTTCCCCGTCAAAATAAGGTTCCTGAGACTGACCTTTCAGCATAGCTCCTGCGGCACCTACGCTGGGAAGCATGAAAACTTTACCTCCTGATTTTTCCTGAACCTCAACTCCTGCCGCTATAAAAGAGTCCCAATCAGGGAATAGTTTCTGTAATTCTTCCGGATCATCTGTGCCGAAATACTCCATTGCCAAATCCCGTTTATATGCCAGTGCTCCCACAGATACATACTCAGGGCCTACATATGCGCCGGAATCTGCTGTTTCATTAGGTACCATCCAATCCAGCACATTATCAACATCAAAGTTATAAGGCTCGGCTGATAAATCTTCCCAAATATCCATCTGAAATAATTTCCCTCTATGCGTGTATTCCAACAGACAAATATCCGGTACCTGACCTCCTGATGCCAAAGTAGTCTGAAGCTTTTGTGTAATTTGGGAAGATTCTACAGGTGTAAGCACTATTTTATATTGTGGGAATTTTTCCTCAAAAATCTCATGGATTTCGCCGCAAGTAGCAATATCCCAGGTCCAGATTTCTATTGGAATTCTTCCATCTTCATCTGCCTGTCCATTTTCACTTCCGCCTATCGTATCACTGATTCCAGTTCCCTGATTTTCCTGCTGACATCCTGCAATCAATACCATAGACGTCACCACGACCGCTGTGGCCGCTTTCCACTTCCAACTTTGTTTCATTTTCTTCCTCCTTTTATGATTTCACGATTCCTTAAAGCTGTTTTCACTATACCCTACATGTAAACTTTACTCAACCTAACAAAACTTATATTTTTTACATTTTTTATATATATACAGTGTTTTTGTGTTCTTTTTTGTAAAAAATAGATATTTTTTGTAACCTGGTAAGATTGTAAGTCAATTTTCTTTATGATATATTGAGAATATCTACTAAGTAAAAGGAGGTGCAGCATGTATCGTGTATTGTTGGTGGAAGACATTGACTTAATTCGGAAAGACATAAGGGAAATGATAGAATGGAAACTTCATGGATACCAGATTGTAGGAGAAGGAAGAAATGGGGAACAGGGCCTGTCGCTCTACCGTCTTTACTCTCCCGATATCGTTATTACAGATATCAGAATGCCGATTATGAATGGTTTGGAAATGATTGAACAGATTTTAAGGCTTAACCCTAATGCTCAGTTTATTCTTCTCACTGCTTATGAAGAATTTGATTATGCAAAAAAGGCTATTTCCCTTGGGATTTCCTCTTATCTTCTAAAACACGAATTAGATGAAAGTCAGCTTTTATCTGAATTAAATAAAGTCAGTGAAAAACTGGAGGAAACAAAAAAAATTTCACTTTTTTCCAGAACAGAACTTCTTCGCAAAGTCCTGGTGGAAAAAGAGACTGCTCTTTCACTTCTTTCAGAGGATTTTTTCCCATGGACTGGACAAACCCATTTTCTTCTTTTGCAGCCGTCTCCGCCTTCTGGAAAACTATACTGGGATTATCCTTTATTTCTGAAGAGAACAAAGGAAATTTTTCCTCCTGATGTGTTACGATGCTATATGATTACGGGAGATATGTATATTTTGTTTATTAATACCGGCGGATTGGATATACACAAGGAAGAAGAATATATCAGACGAATCTTTCATTTTATCCAGACAGCCTTTTTCCAGCTTTTCCAGGCTTTTCTCTCAGCTGCCGTCAGCCCTCCTCTTTACAGCTTTCAGCACTTGGAAACTGCCTTCTGTCAAACAAAGCTTCTTTTGGAATATAAAATTTTTTTCAAGGAATCCTGCCTTTTGTTTTCTTCTATGATTCAGCCGATTTCCCCCAGTCACCGCCGTATCCAGGAAGAAAAAATGGTAAATTTTTCCAATAAGCTGAAAAAAAAGGAATTTACTTTGGCCGCTGACCTGATCAACACTTATCTGTGCAGCTTCCCAGTCTTAAATCTGGATCTATACCATGATTTAATCACCCATGTAACACAGGATCTTGCAAATCTAAAAGACCCTGAACTTCCTCCGGAACTTCTTAAAGAATTATGGAAAATACAGGAAACTATTCATTCCAGCACTATTTTTTCTGTAAGTCACAAGCTGTACCAAATATTAAATACCATTCACACCACCCTGATGCCCCAGTACAGCCGAAAAGTGGAGCAAATGATCCGATATATCCAGCTTCACTACAAAGAAAATATTTCTCTCCAAGATCTGTCCGATGCATTGGGGCTCAGTCCCCTGTATGTAAGCCAGCTTTTCAAAAAAGAAGTCGGCATTACTCTGATGTCCTATATAGCAAAGTACCGAATTCAAATAGCCTCACAGCTTTTAAAAAGCGGTAAGTACAAAATATACGAAGTAAGCGAAATGGTAGGCTACACCACTGTTCAGTATTTCAGCAGCTGCTTTCGAAAAGAAACAGGCAAAAAACCCAGTGACTACTGCTAAAGGAGGGCCGTTTCATGAAAAATTCCATTCACAAAAAAATTCTCCTGTTCACTATCGCTATGGTTTTCTTTACCGTAGCCATGTGCGGTTTTTCTATTACCATCTATCTCAGGCCTTTTCTTAATGATATTTTCTCAAAAGATACCCAAAGCGCAGTTTTAACATGCGCTCATCAGATCAATTATTATTTGGACGAAGTCATCACTTATACCAAAGACATTTCTTTTCAGCCTCTTATTCAGGAAATGCTGAACACGGACAGCAGTGAAATCTCCTATGAGTATTTTAAGCTTATTTTTGATGTAGAAGAATATCTGGACCAGTACATCATCCTTCACGACAACATTATACAGGATATTTTTTTAGTGTATCCTGATGGAAAGACCATCGAAACCACTCCAAAATACGAAAATGTTTTGTCCAGCTCTGTGTATGAAAATCTGCTGAAGGAAGAAACTAAAAACGGATTTACTGTTCCTCATAATATTTCCACCAACAGAGATATGGAGCAGGTAAAGGTAATCGCCTATGTAAGCAGCATTAACAGCACTACCACTCTAAACAAATATCTGGGAAAAATTGTGGTTCTAATTAAATATAACGAATTCGTCCAACCCCTTGAATCCTTTCAGGAAAATCACCAGATAAAACTATATAATGAATCCGGACAACTGCTGTACCCGGAAAACCTTTCTGGTCAAAAGAAGGCGGTAGACGACACCTTTTATGCCTATGAAACATCTTTGTCAGATAAATCATGGAAAATCGTAGGGCTTACTTCCAGTGAGCATATCAAAGAAGGGGTATCCGGAATCTTTCGAATTATGTTTTTTATTATGCTTGTATGTACCGGGCTTTCTATTTTTATTTCCTATCTGGTAACCAAAAATCTCACTCGTCCCTTAAATACATTGGTAGGAGCGATGAAACGCGTTTCACAGGGACATAGAAACGTACGGGTATCGGTTCGCTGCAGCGACGAAATCCAGGAGGCTGCTCAAGTTTTTAACCGAATGCTCCATGACATTAACTGCTATACCTCACAGCTGTTAGACAGAGACAAGAAAGAATATGAAATGACCATGCAGATGCTTATTTATCAGATCAATCCTCATTTTATATACAACACTTTGAACTGTGTCATATGTCTGGCAAGAAAAAAATCCTGCGATTCCATTATCAGTCTAACCCGCCTTTTTATTGTGCTTCTTCAAAGTACTCTGCGGACAAAGCCAAATACCATGACTACCATAGAGGAAGAAATGCATTATACTGACACCTATGTCTCCGTACTAAGATACAGCTACGAGAACATAGACCCGATTTTGTGGAAAGTAGATCCAACCCTTTATCAATCTTCTATCCCAAGGCTGATTCTTTATCCCATTGTTGAAAACAGCATCTTTCACGGTATCCTTACCGAGGAGAAAAAGGCTCATGTCTACGTAACCATTGAAAAATCAGATAAAACATTAATCATTGAAATCCGGGATGATGGTCACGGAATCGATCCGAAAAGTCTGGCTGATCTGAATCAGGGACTAAAAAACGGCAGAGGACAGGAAGGGCATATTGGTCTGGTCAATGTCAGCAATCGACTTCGTCTGCTTTACAAAGAACGGGCTAATCTTGAAATTAAAAGCGAGAAAGGAAAAGGAACCTGCGTTATAATCAAAATCAGTCATGACTAGTTTATGACTGATTTTGATTTCTTTTGATTATTTGTGATTAATGCATAATTTATCATTATATTATTGTGAATATTTATGATTGAATTTGACTATTTTTGACCGTATAATAAAAACATCAAAACAAAGGAGGCAATGGGATATGATTTATACTGTTACTTTTAACCCATCTCTTGATTATATCATCTCAATTGACCAGTTTCAGATGGGAAGAACCAACCGTACCCAATCTGAGCAGCTTGTACCAGGTGGAAAAGGGATCAATGTCTCCACAGTTCTTCAAAATCTGGGCATAGAAAACACAGCACTGGGATTTACTGCCGGATTCACAGGGCAGGAAATTCACAGAACCGCTGAACTTTTGGGATTTCACTGCGATTTTATCCCCCTGAAAGAAGGTTTTTCCAGAATTAACATTAAAATCAAGGATTTTGATGGAACGGAGATCAATGGCCGGGGGCCTCATATAGATCCTGAGGCTCTGGAACAGCTTTTACAAAAACTTGACAGTCTGACCAAGGAAGATATTTTGGTTCTCGCAGGAAGCATCCCTGATTCCATCCCTGATTCCATTTATCGGGATATTTTAAAGCGGCTCCATGACAAACAAATTCTCACCGTAGTGGATGCCACAAAAGATCTTCTGGTAAATGTGCTGGAATACAGACCTTTTCTTATTAAGCCCAACCATCATGAACTGGGAGAAATTTTCCACACTTCCCTGACCACCAAAGCAGAAGTTACCCCATATGCCCGTAAACTGCAGAATATGGGCGCAAAAAATGTCCTGGTATCTATGGGCGGTGAAGGAGCGGTTCTCCTGACAGAAACAGGACAGGTGCTTTCTCTTTCCGCACCTAAAGGCAGACTTGTCAATGCCGTAGGGGCTGGTGATTCCATGGTGGCTGGTTTCTTAGCCGGGTGGTGCCGAAGCAAAGACTATCTGCAGGCTTTTAAACTGGGAATAGCTGCCGGAAGTGCCACCGCATTTTCAGAACATTTGGCATCCAAGGAAGACATTAAACAGATCTACAATACCCTCTAACCCAAGTTTCCTCTCACAGCAGCTGAGTTGACAGCCAGACAAATGTCCTCAGCGGCTTCTAGCAAAAAAGGAGAATATTATGCGCATTACAGATTTACTGGATAAAAGAAGCATCGCTTTAAACGGCTCCCCCACAACCAAAAAAGAAGCCTTAGATCAGATGGTTGATCTTATGGTTCGCAGCGGAAAAATCAACAACAAAGAAGAATACCGAAAACAGGTGTATTTAAGAGAAGAAGAAAGCACTACAGGTATCGGCCAGGGCATCGCAATTCCACACGGAAAATGCAGTGCAGTCTCCCAGCCTGGCCTGGCCGCTATGGTAGTCCCCAACGGCGTAGAGTTTGAATCTCTGGACAATGCCCCAGTCCACTTAATCTTTCTTATCGCCGCCCCTAACACAGAAGACAACATTCATCTGGATGTCCTGAGCAAGCTGTCTGTTCTTCTTATGGATTCTGATTTCGTATCACGCCTAACATCCGCTTCATCTGTAGATGAATTTCTTCAGATTATTGACCAGACGGATCAGGAAAAACCGGATCTGAATCACCAGCTTTCCTCTCAGCCAAAGACAGCTTCCGGCTCCTCCTTCCGGATTCTGGCCGTTACCTCCTGTCCCACAGGAATTGCTCACACTTACATGGCTGCTGAGGGACTGGAAAAAGCCGCAAAGTCCAAACACTGTTTTATTAAAGTAGAGACCAGAGGATCAGGCGGAGCGAAAAATGTTCTCACTGACCAGGAAATCAAAGAAGCGGACTGTATTATTATAGCTGCCGACGCTAAGGTTCCCATGGAACGGTTCCACGGGAAAAAGCTGATTGAATGTCCTGTTTCTGACGGAATCAGCAAAGCAGATCAGCTGGTAGACAGAGCGCTCAAAGGTGATGTCCCCATTTATCAGGCTGCTGCAGGCCAGTCTTCGATCTCCTCCCCAGCCCCTTCCAAAAGTGCGGGCCACAGAATCTATATGCAGCTTATGAACGGAGTCTCCCACATGCTTCCCTTTGTGGTAGGCGGAGGCATCTTAATTGCCCTTGCTTTCCTCATTGACGGATTTCTTGTGGATTTAAATTCTCTCGCCCCCGAAATGAGAGCCAATTTTGGTTCCATCACCCCGGCGGCTGCCACGTTAAAACAAATCGGCAATATTGCCTTTGGATTTATGCTCCCTGTTCTGGCAGGCTTTATTGCCATGAGCATTGGAGACAGGCCGGCCCTGGCTCTTGGTTTTGTAGGAGGAATGATCGCAGCCAACGGAAAATCCGGATTTTTAGGCGCACTGGCCGCTGGATTTTTGGCAGGTTATATCATTGTTCTTCTTCGTAAGACATTTTCCAGACTCCCCCAGTCCATAGAGAAAATTGCCCCTGTACTTTTATATCCATTGCTCGGCATCTTTTTTATGGGAATCATTATGATTTATGTCATTGAGCCTCCTGTAGGCGCACTCAATACAGCTCTGAATACAGCCTTAACCAACATGAGCGGTACCAGCAAAATTCTTCTTGGCATCATTGTTGCGGGTATGATGTCCATTGATATGGGCGGGCCGTTTAACAAGGCGGCCTATGTATTCGGAACCGCCTCCATTGCAGCAGGCAACTACGATATCATGGCAGCGGTTATGATAGGAGGTATGGTTCCTCCCTGTGCCATCGCCCTGGCTACCTTACTGTTTCAGAATAAATTCACAAAAGAAGAACGGGAATCCGGTCCTGTAAACTTTATTATGGGACTGGCCTTTATCACAGAAGGTGCCATTCCTTTTGCGGCCTCCGATCCCCTCCATGTTCTTCCCTCCTGCGTAATCGGCGCTGCTGTATCCGGAGCCCTTTCCATGGCTTTTGGATGCACTTTGATGGCTCCTCACGGCGGAATCTTCGTGTTTCCTGTAGTAGGAAACGGATTGATGTATCTTGTATCCCTCATTGCAGGAACCGTTGTAGGCGCTGTGCTGTTAGGTGTTTTAAAGAAACCGGTGAAAGCCTGAAGAAAAGGCGGAGCGGCTGAGAAAATCAGTTGCCTCCGCCTTTCTTTCCATGTAAAATAAAGGAAGCATAAAAAACAGAAAAGAAAGGAGGCACACTGCTATGCTGACAGAAAAAAGACAGGAAGGCATCTTAAGACTTCTGGAGCAGAAAGGAAGCGTTACCGTTCAGGAGCTTAAGGAGTGTTTCAAAGCGTCTGACTCCACTATCCGCCGTGATTTAACGGAGCTTCATCAGAGGGGAGCATTGGTAAAGGTATTTGGCGGAGCCGTCGCAATAGAATCCAGTATCACTACAAAAGAAGAACAGGTTTCCCTTCGGCAGGAACTTTACCAGGAAGAAAAAACACGAATTGCAAAGTATGCGGCTTCTCTCATTGAACCGGGAGATTTCATTTACCTGGATGCAGGAACCACTACCGGCTATATGATCCCCTTTCTCACAGAAAAGACAGCTGCTTTCGTCACCAATGCGGTCTCCCATGCCTTAAAACTGGCAGCAAACGGCTTTCGAGTCACATTAATCGGCGGAGAACTGAAAGCTGCCACAGAGGCCATTGTTGGAAATGAAGCTTACGTAAATCTTCAAAAATACAACTTCACCAAGGGATTCTTTGGAGCCAACGGCGTCAATCATCTGTCCGGCTTCACCACCCCCGACATCAACGAAGCTATGATCAAAGAATGCGCCATGAACCATACCAGAAAAGCCTATGTACTGTGTGATAACAGCAAATTTCATACCGTAAGTCCCATCACCTTCGGCCGACTGGGACAGGCTCAAATTCTCACAGACAGCCTGCCGGATGCTTCCTATAAGGACAGTGAATCCCTTACCATTGTTCCATAAAAGCAGTAAGGAACGCCAATGGAAAAAGCCATCTGGAAAATGAGACCAAAAATTTTCAAATCTCAGATTCAGATGGCTTTTTCAGTGAAATTCTGCTTTTTACTTTCCTTCATATATTATAGCTGACTCGATATCATATCCTTCCAGCTTTTCTCTTCCTTTCAGTCCGGCCAGCTCCATAACGAAGCAGACCTTGACCACTTCCCCTCCCAGCCTTTCAATGAGCCTGATAATCGCCTGGGTGGTTCCGCCTGTGGCAATGAGATCATCTACTATTACCACTTTCTGTCCCGGTTTTATGGCATCCTTATGAATCTCTATGGTAGCTGTTCCGTACTCCAGCTCATAATCTTCCGAAATTACCTCTCTTGGAAGCTTTCCCTTTTTTCTTACGGGCACAAATCCTTTCTTCTCGCTGTAAGCGACGGGAACGCCAAAAATAAATCCTCTTGACTCAGGACCTACTACCAAATCGTAATCCAAATCCCGAACCATATCCCGCAGCTGATCCACTGCCAATTTCAAACCGTCCGGATCCTGAAGAATGGTGGTTACGTCCCTGAATATAATACCTGGTTCCGGAAAATCCGGAATACTTGTTACATAATCCTCTAATTTTTTCATTCTGTTACCTCTGTTTCTCTCTTTGAAAGCGCCAAATTGCTCCGCATTTCAGTATAGCACAAAACTGCTTTCATTAACAGACTTTCCAAGCTTCTAATCTTCCTGTTATTTCTGAAGATAATTCATATACATTTGAGTGGTGGTCATATCAGAATGTCCCAGCATCGTCTGTACTGCATGAATATCCGCTCCGCTTCGCAGCAGATGAGCAGCAAACGAATGGCGCAGCGTATGGGGTGTAATATCCGCATCAATTCCTGCCTTTTTACCATAATATTTAATAATCTTCCAAAACCCCTGTCGGCTCATTGGCTGGCCATTGCAGTTAATAAACAGCCAGTCCGACTCTTTTCCCTTTAAAAGACTATCTCTGCCTCGTTCCATATAGTCCTGCAGAGCCTGTCTGGCCACTTTCCCAAAAGGAACCATTCGTTCCCTTGTCTCATCTCTGCAGGTAAGCAATCCAATAGGAAGATTAATATCTTCCAGTTTTAGATGGATCAGTTCTGACACCCGAATTCCTGTTGCATACAGAAGCTGAAGCATAGCTTTATCCCGAATCTCCTTGGGAGTATCATTTCCAGGCTGGTCAAGGAGACGATTTACCTCCTCCACAGTAAGAATGGTTGGCGCCTTTTTCTCAATTTTAGGCGCCTTTAAAAGCTCAGCAGGATCCCTTCTGATCTGCCCTTCCTTATATTCATAATGAAAAAAAGCCTTTGTAGATGCCAAAGTACGGGAAATTGTAGTGGACGCCCTGCCTTCCTTCTCCAAAAAAAGAATATAGGAATTCAGGCTGGTCTTGGTTACCTTTCCAACCTCAGTAATTCCCTGCTTTTCCAGAAAAGAAGCCAGCTGCATCAAATCTCTCTGATAAGAAATCTCTGTATTTCTGGATGTTCTTTTTACCTCTCTCAAATAGTGTATAAACTCATTTATATCAGTTACCATGTTCTCCCGTCCTCTAACCCTATAATCTCCAAAAATACCGTAAAAACGGCTTATAAGCACCATTATATCGACTTTTTTCGACAAAATCAAATATATTTTTCCCACTTTTTTACTGTTTTCAAGGAGATTTACATAAAAAATACAATATGTTGGAGAGCAAGTTTTTTTCACTCCCAACATATTGTAAAATTTTAGAAAAAATTTTTTTACAGAGCCAGTCTTAAAAAAAAAGGATTGATCCAAGTCTCACAGGCACTTCCCGCCAACGCTAAAACCATTAAAACACACAAACCGGCAAGCCTCAATCTGCCTCCCTGCCTTCCGCCCCAAAGCATCAGAATAAAACAAACCGGCCCATAAAAAATTGCTTGGGGAAACAAAGTCATAAGAAATACAAAAATCCCTGCCACTCCCCTCTGTATGGTAACGGCGGACAAAATAAGCCCTATGGCTCCTCCTGCGGCCCCCGCGCCCACACAGAAAATGGGAACACTGTAAACCGTAAGACCTGCAAGCCATGCTCCAAACACCAGGAAAAGACGCTGTCTGGCAATTCGCAGGAACACAGAAATTCTTCCGGATTCAGAAAGAGCAGCCGTATCAGACAAAAGCCGCAAATAATAGTCCGCCTGCCGAGAAACTTCCTCTTTGCTCCAGTTTGCGGCCGCCGTAGCCAGAATAAGCCCTCCGAAAAAACAAAAAAGGATCAGATCCTCATATTTGAATTTGATCCTTCTCCTCTTTTCCCTTGTAACGTTTGCCGCCCCCGGTCTGTCCAGTTTTTCCCGCCAAGTCTCCACCCCGATTACCCTCCGCCCATTGGTTTCTCTTCTATTTTTACTATATGACCGGATTCCAGGGTATATTCCCTGAAGCTTCCAAATCAGAGACTGACATTTTTCTGATTATTCCTTAGACATGATACTTTCTGGCGTAAGCCATAATGGCCGCAATGGTTTTTCCGTCCGTAATCTCTCCCTTATAAATCATCTGCTCTAAATCCTCCACAGACCATTCTTCTACTTCAATGGTTTCATCTTCATCCAAATGCTGACAGGAAAGCTCTAAATCCCTTGCCACAAAAATATCAATCACTTCATCACAGAAAGCAACTGTGGTATTAACACGAATCAGGAATTCCATCTTTTCTTTGTCAGTCTTAAATCCAGTCTCCTCTTCCAGCTCCCTGTGGGCACAATCCAGCTTAGGCTCCTCCGGGTAATCCAAAGCTCCGGCTGGGATTTCAAGAGTATAACGGTCCAAAGCATTTCGATACTGGCGTACCATTAAAAGCTTTCCCTCTTTTGTGACAGCTACCACAGCCGCCGCACCGTTATGGTGAATAAAATCCCAGTGAGCCTGATGTCCTCTCACCTCTACGGTATCCTCATAAATTTTCAAAATAGTTCCCTGATACTTTAATTCCCTTTTCAGTCTTGTTACTGGTACTTGTTCCATCATCTCTGACCTCCTGGCCCTAACGGTCTTTCTATTTATTCTCATATAATCGGTCTGTTGTCTCAGACTGTTTCTATTTTAACAAAAATCTGCCTTATAGGGAAGTTCTTTTGTACTCACTAAGCTTTGGATTGTTCCTTTTTTCCCATAATCTTAGCCATATAATACTCATCTTGCCATTTTCCGTCTATGTACATAGAGTCCTGTTTCCTTCCCTCCACATAAAAGCCCTGTTTCTCATATAAATGCTTCGCCGTCTGATTAGAGCACAGGACAGTAAGCTCCAGCCGTCTGATGTTATTTTTTTCAGCCCACAAATCCAACTCCCGAAAAAATCTGGTTCCAATTCCCAGTCCTCGGTATCCTTCGCGGATCCCCGTTACCACATAGGCAGAATGGCAAACTCTCTTAAGTCTTCCTCTTTGGGCTGAAATATATCCTACAATCTGACCGTCTGCCTGAGCCGCAAGTAAAAAGTCAGTTCCCTCTACAGAGTCCTGTATTAATTTTTCTATGCGGCTGAGATCTTTCCTTCTCTCTCCAGGCTCATACATCATAAATTTTGTCTCATAATCCAGCTGGTTCATCATATTCCAAAATTCTTCCCTGTCATTAAGCTGAAGACTTCTATACGCAATTTCCATTTTATTCTCCTTTATGACCTGTTTTCTATCACCAAGTAAACTCCATTATAAATATTGTTCTTTACAAATGCAAGCACTATGCTGTAACATGAAAACGGCTTTTATAAAAGCCTTACGATTGAACGCTCGCTGGTTTAGCGGCAGATATCTTGCTGACGTTTCAGTTTAAATAAGGGAGAATGAATCAAATATGAACGAAATTATCATGTATATTATGGCTGCAGGAGCCATAATAGGCGGAATTGACAGAATTGCAGGCTGCCGCCTTGGACTGGGAAGTAAGTTTGGAGAAGGATTTATGCTTCTGGGGCCTACAGCACTTTCTATGGCAGGAATCATCTGCCTGACACCAGTACTGTCAGGCCTTCTGCAAAAAGCGGTGGTTCCTCTGTGGCTGTGGCTGGGCCTGGACCCAGCACTGCTTGGCGGTATACTGGCCATTGACATGGGCGGGTACCAGCTGGCTATGGAACTGGCTGTCACCCCTGAAATAGGAAAATATGCAGGATTAATTGTTGCGGCCACCTTTGGCTGTACCATCACCTTTACCATACCTGTAGGGATGGGGATGCTCAAAGAAAAGGATCAGGTATTTTTCACTAGAGGAATGCTTGTAGGCATAGGAACCCTTCCCATTTGTCTCACTGCAGGCGGTCTCCTCTGCGGTCTGAACCTTTTTACCCTATGGTTTCAAAGCCTTCCTATCTGGATTTTGTCTGCCGTTTTAGTTTTTGGAATCCGCAAATACCCGAAACAAACGGTGGGATGTTTTTCCGCTGCCGCCAGCCTGATTAAGATAATTGCCACCATTGGCCTGATCCTGGGCGCAGTCAGTTACATGACCGGCTTAAATATCATTCCTGCCATGACACCTGTAAAAGACGCCATGGAAATAGTGTCCTCCATTGGAATTGTTATGCTTGGAAGCCTTCCCACTGCAGAAATTCTCCAGCGCCTTCTGCGCCATCCCTTAAACTGGATTGGAACAAAAACTGGAATGAGCCATTTAAGCGTTGCAGGCCTTCTTATAGGAATGGTCAGCCCAGTCCCTGTTCTTTCCATGATGAAAGATATGGATGACTGCGGAAAAATTGTCAACAGCGCAGCTTTAGTCGCTTCCGCCTCTGCCATGGCCGCCCATATGGGATTTGTCTTCGGGGTCGCCCCGGAATACATCCTCCCCCTCCTTGGAACGAAAATCATCGGAGGAATCATAGGTGCCTTAGCCAGCCTGTTTTACATTCAAAAAGAGAAACAGGTTTTCAACCACTCTTCATACAGCCCGCGCCACTGAGATGCCTGGGGGTTGTTTCTTCCCAGGCCAAATCCATGGCCTCCGGTTTTGAAAATTTGCAGTTCTGCTGAAATCCCTGCTTTTCTTGCCGCATGAAATTTTCTTTTAAAAGCATTGTCCATTAACGGCTGCTCCATGTTCAGGCTATGACGCAGCTCCATCTGCCCTTCCCAGCTCATAGCGCAGCTTTCTAAGAATAATCAATGACAGAATTCCAGCAAGAAGGGAAGTTGCCGCAAAGTTAATCCAGATACCGGTTAATCCCAAAGGCCACAAAGCAGCAATTAAAATCACAGGAAAAATCAGGGCTGTAGATACAGAAATCAAAGAAGCCGGAAGCGGCTTTTCAATGGCCAGCATATAACTCTGAGTGGCAAAGGAAAGCCACCTTGTAATATAGGTAAGACTGAACAGACGAAGGGCAGGAATAGAAATACGTAAAATTTCAGCTCCGGCATCTGCCACAAACATTCTGGTAATCTGCTCTGGCAGAAAAGCAATAACAAATACAGCGGCAATGGAAACAATTCCGCTGGCAGCAAAACAGCATTTTTCTATGGCACGGACTCTTGAAAATTTCTGGGCTCCCCAGTTATAGCCTACTGCAGGCTGAAGGGAATCACACATTCCGTACAAAAGGGGCTGAACAAATCCGTCTGCGTACATGAGAATTCCATATACAGATACGGCAGTTTCTCCGCCCATACGAACCAAAATCGCGTTCATCAAAATAGAAGTAATTCTGCCTGCAATATTATTCAAAAAGTTAGGGCATCCGCAGACAAGAATCTGACGGATCATCCGGATACTAAAACGGGGCCTGCAGAAGCGAAGCAGAGCCTTTCCCCGTATAAACGGAATAAATGCGAGAAACACACAGATAATCATTCCGAAGCAAGTGGCTAAAGCTGCTGCCCAGATTCCCCATCGAAATACGCCCAGAAACAAGAACTCTAAAACAGCGCTTAAGACAGACATAAGAAGATTTAAAAACATGCTGCCCCTGATGAATCCGCAGATACGCAGGAAATTATCCATTGCAAATACAATGGTGCTTAAGGGCGAACAGATGGCGTAAACTCGTAAATACTGCACTGCAAGATCAGCAAACTCTCCTTCCGCTCCCATAAGCCTGATGAGAAAAGGGGCCCCGGCATACATAACTGCGCCAATCAGCGCGCCGGTGATGACAATCATCAGGCAGGAACAGGTAAAAATATTATGAGCTTCCTGTTCCTGTTTTTTCCCCAAACAGATAGAAATAGGGATGGCAGATCCTACGCCGATTAGATCAGCCAGAGAGAAATTAATGATAACAAAAGGCATAGCCAAATTAATGGCTGCAAAAGCGGTTGCTCCTATAAACTGACCTACAAAAATACCGTCAATGGTTTGATAAAGGGCTGATGCAAGCATGCTGATGGCTCCAGGTATGGAAGCTAAAAAAAATAACTTCAATGGGGGGGGTTTTTGAAAATAATGCTGTCGAATTCATACTGATTCCTCCTTCTACTTGAATTATATTTGCCCCGACTGTTATCCGCGCAAAAAAATCGCCCAATTATCATTCCAATAACCGGGCACAGCCGACATCTTATCCAGTGAGATAAAAGTCTCCTTACTTGTCCAGAGACATACTGCTTTCTGATGACGGGTCTGATATTTTATTTACTTCAGTTTGCAGAAGTTCCACATATTTTCGGGTCAGAGACAGCAACTGATCTCTTTCTTCTTTTGCCAATCCCCGGATGGCTCTTTGCTCTGCAAGAACCAAAACGGTAATGACTCTTTGTGTCAGCTCCGTTCCTTTTTCCGTTAAAACAACCAACTTGTTTTTCTTATTTCCAGAAATAGGATCCAGCTGTATCAATCCCTGTTTCTCCAAATTTTTCAATGCTGAATTAATGGTCTGCGGCGGGCAGTGCCAAAGAGCACAAAACTCTCTCTGAGTATAGGGCACATTGCTTTCATAAAGAGAATAAAGCAGCCACAAAGCAGCGTCTGAAATGTTCTTGCTTTTTGCATATTCATGGTAAATCTGGTCTATTTCTTTATACAGCTGATTAAATGCCGCCAGCTGACCTGTAATAAGTGTTTCCATTCGGTCCTCCATTTCATCCGAATCCGGACATTCTGCATTATAATCCGGAAACAGACAAATGTCAACATGCAGATTTTATCTCATTACTTGCTGTTTATTGCCTTTATTTTCTTAAGTTTTTTTAAAATACAGTTGACATCTTTGTTTTTTTTGAATATAATCCCATATAAGCAAAAAACACAAACCATTGAACAGGAGTAAGTAAGACGTTTTCGTCATGCGCAGAGAGCTTCCGGCTGGTGTAAGGAAGCGTTGGTGTTTCGTCTGAATGGACCTGGGAGGGCGGCTTGAAACTGGTTCCAGCAAATCCAGGAGTAGATGTCGACGGGTTTCCTATCCGTTATCAAGGGGAGGCGTATGTTAGTACGCTGCGAGCGGGCGAACTGTATTTTCGTCAATCAGGGTGGTACCGCAGAGGTTTATGAATTTAGACCCCTGTCCCTTTTATCTATTTATATAGATAGAGGGACAGGGGTTTTTTATTTTACCAGTCCCTGTCATTTCCAGTTCTCCCAGTGAAAGCTTAGTAAAATCCTTTCACATTTCTTCCCCTTTCTCCCAGCTCCTGTTTCCGGCAGGAAAGGAGCTTCTATATGAAAATCACACCGGACAGCAAACAGATCCAGACTCTGGCTAAAGAGTATTCTGTAGTACCAATCTGCAGGGAGCTGTTTGCAGACATCACCACACCCATTTCCATTTTGAAAAATCTGGCCAGAGAAAGCAGCCTGTACTTCCTTCTGGAAAGCGTGGAAGGCCAGGAAAAACGGGGCCGTTACTCCTTTCTTGGCTGCGATCCTGTTATGCGGGTATTCTGCAGAGATCAGGAAGTAACCATTCTTCCTATGGAACATGGAGTCTGCCAAAATCCACACCATGTCCACACGTCCCGCCCCTTTGATGTTTTAAGAGATATTTTAAAGAGTTTCCGTGCCCCAAAGCTTTCACAGCTTCCTCCTTTTACCGGAGGATTTGTAGGATATTTCGCTTACTCAATGATTGGATACTGGGAACCCTCCCTGACCATCAAAAAGGGATCGGCCATGGACTTTGATCTGATGCTTTTTGACACAGTAATTGCCTATGATCACCTGACTCAGAAAATTTTTCTTATAGTAAACATGAAAACCGACCATGTTCTGGAAAATTACGGAAAGGCCTGCGCAAAACTGGAAAAGCTTTCCCGGCTGATTATGGAGGCGCCCAAAGAAACCCAACTGCCTGTCTATCCCAACGTACAATTTGCCTGCGATGTTTCCAAAGAGGAATACTGTCAAATGGTTGAGAAAGCAAAAAAGTATATTCAAAACGGTGATATCTTCCAGGCAGTCATATCCAGACAATTCAAAAGTCCTTATACCGGCAGTCTTCTCAATGCCTACCGTATGCTGCGAACCACTAATCCTTCCCCCTACATGGTATATCTCCATATAGATAATCTGGAGATTATGAGTACCTCACCGGAAACCCTGGTTCGTCTTAATGAAGGAAAACTCACTACCTTTCCTGTGGCTGGTTCCCGTCCCCGAGGATCTGATGAACAAGAAGATCTCGCGCTGGAAAAGGAACTGTTATCTGACGAGAAGGAACTGGCAGAACACAATATGCTTGTAGATCTGGGCCGAAACGATCTTGGAAAAATTTCTCAGTTCTCCACAGTGCAGGTAACAAAATATAAAATGATCCACCGCTACTCTAAAATTATGCACCTATGCTCTCAAGTGGAATCTCAAATTAGAGAAGGTGAGGATGCGTTCTCCGCTATAGAAGCTGTCCTTCCCGCGGGGACCCTTTCAGGAGCTCCTAAAATCAGAGCCTGTCAGATCATTGAAGAGCTGGAGCCGGACCCAAGGGGAATCTACGGCGGAGCCCTTGGCTACATTGATTTTACCGGAAACATGGATACCTGTATCGCTATACGTATGGCTGTAAAAGAAAACAACCAAGTCTATGTCCAGGCCGGAGGCGGAATTGTGGCGGACAGCATTCCGGAAAAGGAATACGAGGAATCTGCCAATAAAGCCAAGGCTGTTATACAGGCTATAGAACAGATGAGGGAGGTTACAGAAGAATGATTCTGATCATTGACAACTACGACAGTTTTTCCTACAACTTGTTCCAGCTTTTGGGAGAATTAGAGCCGGATATTCAGGTTGTGAGAAACGACCAGATATCCTTAACCGAAATCATGGAACGCAGCCCCTCTTGTCTGGTTCTTTCTCCCGGTCCCGGCCATCCAAAGGACGCGGGAATCTGCGAAGATGCCATTAAAAATCTCTCCGGGAAAATTCCCATTCTCGGCGTATGTCTGGGACATCAGGCCATCTGCCATGCTTTCGGTGCTTCTATTGTCCGTGCCTCAAAACTGATGCATGGCAAGCAGAGCCTGATTTCCATTGATACTTCCTCTCCTATTTTTCAGGGGCTGAAGAATCCATTTTCTGCTGCCAGATACCACTCCCTTGCAGCAGAAAAAAGCAGTCTTCCTTCCTGTCTTAAGGTCATCGCTGCAGACCCTGACGGAGAGATTATGGCTGTTTCCCACAGGGATTATCCGGTTTTCGGTCTGCAGTTCCATCCGGAATCCATTCTGACTCCGGAAGGCAGAACCATATTAAAAAATTTCTTATTCATCAAGGAGGTAATCTTATGATTCAGCAGGCTATTCACAATATTATAGAAGGACAGGATTTAAGCTTTCAAGCAGCAAAAGAGGTGATGAATGAAATTATGAGCGGAAAGACAACTCCCGCACAGATGGCCTCCTTTCTCACTGCTCTTAGAATGAAAGGAGAAACCATTGACGAGATTACCGCCTGCGCCACTGTTATGAGAGAGAAAGCTGCCAAAATGGCTCCTGGCTTTGCAGTCATTGACATTGTCGGAACCGGTGGAGACGAGGCAGGCACTTTTAATATTTCAACCACCAGCGCCTTCGTAGCTGCGGCAGGAGGCGTTCCCGTAGCAAAGCATGGAAACCGCAGTGTCTCCAGCAAAAGCGGAGCTGCCGATGTACTGGAACGTTTAGGCTGTCCTCTCACCCTTACGGCAGCACAGGCAGAAACGGTTCTTCTTAAAACCGGTATGTGCTTCCTTTTTGCCCAGTCCTACCACTCCTCCATGAAATACGCCGGTCCAGTAAGAAAAGAGCTGGGAGTCAGAACAATCTTTAACATCCTTGGACCATTGGCCAATCCGGCAGGAGCCACTATGCAGCTTCTGGGGGTTTATGACAAAAATCTGGTGGAACCTTTAGCCAAAGTTTTAAGCAATCTGGGCGTTAAACGGGGACTGGTAGTATGCGGCAGCGATGGATTGGATGAAGCCACCGTAACAGGTCCCACAAAAGTCTGCGAAATCCGTTTCGGACAGCTGACCCCATACGAAATTACCCCAGAACAATTTGGACTGCCCCGCTGTCAGCTTTCTGACTTAAAAGGAGGAAGCCCGGAAGAAAATGCTGCAATCACCAAAGAAATTCTTACCGGCGTTTTAAGAGGACCCAAAAGAGATATTGTAATCTTAAATTCCGCTTTAAGTCTTTATCTTGGAATTGACGGCTGTACCATTAAAGACTGCATCTCCATGGCAGAAGATATCATTGATTCCGGAAAAGCCGCACGCAAGCTGGAAGAATTTATAAAGGCAGGAAAGGAGGCGGTTCTGTGATTTTAGACACGCTGGCCCGTCTCTCCCGTGAAAGAGTAAAGGAAGACAAAAAAAATATCAGTCTGGAGGAAATGAAAACTCTCGCCTTTAAGGCTGCAGACCATTTTCCAAGGCCTGCCTTTGCCTTCGAAAATGCTCTTCGTCAGGAAGGAATTTCTTTAATCTGCGAAGTCAAAAAGGCATCTCCCTCTAAGGGCATTATTGCAAAAGATTTCCCCTGGCTGGAAATTGCCAAAGAATATGAGGCTGCGGGAGCCAGTTCCATTTCCGTTCTCACAGAACCGGAATATTTTCTCGGACAGAACCGATATCTTCAGGAAATCAGCTCCAACGTATCTGTTCCTGTTCTTCGAAAAGACTTTACTGTAGATCTGTACCAGATTTATCAGGCCAAAGCCCTTGGTGCTGATGCTGTTCTTCTTATCTGCTCTCTTCTTACAGAGGAGTTTTTAGTCAAAGCCTATGACATATGCCGCCTCCTGGGTCTTTCCCCTCTCACAGAAACCCACACAGAGGAAGAAATCAAAATGGCCATCAGGGCCGGAGCCTCCATAATCGGAGTTAATAACCGAAACCTTAAGAATTTCCAGGTAGATACAGAAAACAGCCTTTATCTTCGTTCCCTTATTCCTCCCAGCATTCTGTTTGTGGCCGAAAGCGGAATCACCAGTCCCTTCCAGTTATCTTCTCTGAAAGCAGTAAAGGCTGATGCCGTGCTTATAGGAGAAGCCCTGATGCGTTCTTCCAATCGAAAGGAACTGCTCGGCCAACTCCGGGAGGCCTGCCTATGAAAAAAATAAAAATATGCGGTCTGACCAGGAAAGAGGAGATTGAGGCTGTTAATCTCTGCCTTCCTGACTATGCTGGATTCGTATTTGCCCCCGGCAGGCATCAGATTTCTCCTTCCCGTGCAAAGGAATTAAAATCCATTCTTTCTCCTTCTATTCCTGCAGTCGGTGTATTTGTAAACAGCCCTGTATCTCAAATCTGCAGCCTGGCAGATAACGGGGTTTTGGATCTGATTCAGCTTCACGGCAATGAAAATGAGGACTATACCCGCACCCTGAAAAAGCTTCTCCCTGATATTCCCGTAATCCGTGCCTTCCGGATTCTCTCAGAAACTTCTGAGGAGACTTTTTCCAATGCCTTTTCCTACCCTTCAGATTACCTGCTCTTTGATACCTTTACCAAAAATCAGTACGGAGGCAGCGGCCTTGCCTTTGACTGGTCTCTCATTCCTCCCTGTCCCAGGCCCTATTTTTTGGCTGGCGGAATTGGAATCAGCAATGTGGAACAAGCTGCCGCCCTTCCGGCCTTCTGTCTGGATATCAGCAGCTCTGTGGAGACCCGGGGGAAAAAAGATTTCAGGAAAATTCAGCAAATAATAGAAAAAGTAAGGAGTGTATCTTAATGTCTAAAGGAAAATTCGGAAGCCATGGGGGACAATTTGTCCCCGAAACCTTGATGAACGCTGTCAATGAACTGGAAAAAGCATATGAGGCCTGTAAAAGCGATCCAAATTTTATCCGGGAACTGGAGGCTCTTCACCGAACCTACACCGGACGGCCCTCTCTTCTCTACTATGCGGAAAAAATGACCTGCGATCTTGGAGGCGCAAAAATCTATTTAAAGCGGGAAGATTTAAATCATACCGGCTCTCACAAAATTAACAATGCTCTTGGTCAAGTACTTCTGGCAAAGAAAATGGGAAAAAACAGAGTCATTGCTGAAACAGGGGCCGGTCAGCACGGCGTAGCCACAGCAACAGCGGCCGCTCTTATGGGAATGGAATGTGAAATCTACATGGGGAAAGAAGATACAGACCGCCAGGCTCTTAATGTTTACCGTATGGAGCTTTTGGGAGCCAAGGTTCATCCTGTCACCAGCGGAACCCAAACCCTGAAGGATGCGGTCAATGAAACCCTTCGGGAATGGACCAACCGGGTAGAGGACACACACTATGTTCTTGGTTCTGTAATGGGACCTCATCCCTTCCCCACAATTGTAAGAGATTTTCAGAGTATCATCGGCAAAGAGGTTCGCAGCCAGATTCTGGAAGCAGAAGGCCGTATTCCTGATATGCTCATTGCCTGCGTAGGAGGAGGCAGCAATGCAATGGGACTGTTTTATGATTTTATTAAGGATTCTTCAGTCCGTCTGGTAGGCTGCGAAGCGGCAGGAAAGGGAATTGACACAGACAAAAATGCTGCCACTATTGCCACAGGCTCTGTGGGGATTTTCCATGGTATGAAATCTTATTTCTGTCAGGATCAATACGGACAGATCGCTCCGGTATATTCTATTTCTGCCGGTCTGGATTACCCGGGCATCGGACCGGAACACGCATCCCTTTACGACAGCCGCAGAGCCTCCTATGTTCCAGTCACTGATGACGAGGCAGTGGATGCATTTGAATATCTTTCCCGCACAGAAGGGATTATCCCTGCCATAGAAAGCGCCCATGCCGTAGCCTATGCCAGAAAAATCGCTCCTTCCATGGGAAAGGATCAGATTATAGTAGTCAATTTATCAGGAAGAGGCGACAAAGATGTGGCGGCAATCGCAAGATACAGGGGGGTTGAAATCTATGAGTAGAGTCAGAGATGTATTTTCCAAAGGAAAAGCATTTATTCCATTTGTAACAGCGGGAGACCCAAACTTACAGGTAACAGAGAATCTGATTCCCGCCATGGCTCAGGCAGGCGCAGATTTTATTGAACTGGGGATCCCATTTTCCGACCCGGTGGCAGAAGGAATTGTAATCCAAGAGGCTGACAAAAGAGCTCTGGATTCTGGAACCACAACAGACAAAATCTTTGATATGGTAAAAAGAGTACGGAAAAAAACAGATGTCCCCCTTGGATTTATGACCTATATTAATCCCGTTTTTGTCTACGGAAGCAGAACATTTATAGAACGGGCCGCCGATTGCGGCATTGACGCGCTAATTGTTCCGGATATGCCCTTTGAAGAAAAAGAAGAGCTTCTTCCCTATTGCCATGAATATGGAATAGACTTAATTTCCCTAATTGCTCCTACTTCTAAAGAAAGAATCCAGGCTATAGCCGCAGAGGCAGAAGGATTTGTTTACTGCGTCTCCTCCATGGGCGTAACAGGTGTTCGACAGGAAATCACCACAGATATCGGCCAGATGGTAGCTCTGGTCAAGAAAGTTCAGAATATTCCCTGCGCTGTAGGCTTTGGTATTTCCACGCCACAGCAGGCCAAAGCCATGGCCGGTGTTGCAGACGGAATAATCGTTGGAAGTGCCATTGTAAAACTCATTGGCCAATATGGGGAAAACTGTGTGGATCCCGTATGCCAGTATGTGAAAAAAATGAAGGAAGCCGTTTCGCTATAACGGCTTTCCTTTTGACTTCTATTTAAAATTTTTTATATCTACCACCTGGTCTGCCTGATCCTTTACAGCCAAATTATGCTCAATATAGATCCTCATCTTTCCTTTCAGGTAATGATCCACCTGATTCCAGATCCCAATAAAAGTCTGATGATCCAAGGAGGCTGACATCTCATCAAAAATATACAGATCAGCCTCTGTGTCCGCAATGGCCCGGGCAATTAAGACCCTTTTTCTCTCTCCCCCGGACAGTTTTTCTCCGTTGTCTCCTACCGGGCCTTTATGGTTTTCCATTACTTCCTCCAGCTGGCACACCTGAATAATCTTCCCCAGTTCTTCTTCTTTCAATTTTTCATTTCCCACCAAAATATTATTTTTTACCGTGTCATCAAATATATACTCATCCTGTAGCATATAGCTGACCCGAGGACGATTTCCTTCCTTTCCCGCAAAATCAAAAAATAATACCCTGCCCTCATCCGGCTCATAAATTCCTGATATGAGGTTTGCCATAGTCGTCTTGCCTGTTCCGCTTCTTCCCGTAATCATCAAAGATTGGCCCTGAACCAGACGAAGATTTACATGTTTAAGGATCACTTGATCTCCATAGGAAAATCCTCCTTCTATTACCCGGATCTCCCTTATATAACCAAAAGTTTTTTTCTCCTCCCAAGGAAGCTCCATAATATCCAGAACTCTTGTAAGAGAAACCTTCAACTGCTGAACCTTATGGGTTATTTCCTGCAGGCTCAGCAAAGGATCTGAAAGCATATGATTATACATCATAACAGCGGTAAGCCCTCCAAGAGTCATTCTGCCCTTTACCACCAACAAGGCAGATATTATCATAATCAGCCCTATGGTAGCCATAAAAGATACGCTGGTAGCAAAATGGGAAATACTTTCTATTTTTCCCTGAGTCACAGAGGTCTGCTCCAGTTTCCTGCCCTGAGATGCAATTTTCTCTGAATACCGGTTAATGGAGTGATGAAATCGGAGGGGCAGAAAGCCAAGAATACCTTCTGTAAATACCTTCCACAGCTTAATATACCATTCTCTCTGGGCCAACAGATTTTCATAGGACAGTCTGGAAATGATACGAATACTGAGGGAGCATATGAAACCAAGAGGTAGAACAACAAAAATCATGATGCCGTTAATCTGAGCCATAAAGTAAATGCCAAAAAGAAATGTAAGAACAGATGACACCAATCCGGTAAACGGTCTCACCGCATTCTCTCCAATAAACTGAGTATCCTGAGCCAGAGTACTGCTTAATTGGGCCGAGTCATGAAACGGAATGCTTTGAAGACTTACTTCGCTTATATGGCTATATATGTCCTTCTGGAGGTGAAAAGCGATTTGTGCCTGCATGCGGCTGGATAGATATTTGGAACAGCTCTCAATAGCTACCTGGCTGATCTGTACCACAAGATAAAGTGCTCCGGCTACAATAATTGGCCCCATATTTTCGTCATGACCATATACTGCCAAATCCACTACATCACGAATCAGCAGCATGGGATATAAACGGATAAAAGCACACACAGAAAGCAGAATCAGCTGAATGCCAAACATCAGTCTTAATTGGGGTGTTAACAGCTTCTTCCAAAAGTATTGAATCATACTCTCCCCCCTTTACGAAATATATCTGAAATAATCATAACCTAATTTTAGAAAAAGTTCAATGTTTCATAGCCCCATCCATTTGCAATGTTACTGTCAAGTAATCGTTGGCAACTTTCTCTTTGATTTATCTTTTTTGTTTATATGACTATTCTTCTATGTGGAGAATTCGTTCACTTCCCCTTTTAATATCCGGCCATATGAAGCAGTCTTTTCC
>DXFU01000036.1 GCA_019114305.1 Candidatus Hungatella pullicola
TTATCATTGATTTCATCATACAGACTCCTTATGTTTTTTCTGGACAATTAAACAATAAGACAAATCTGTATGATTGGGAAGAGGTTTTGATCTCTTCCCTTTATTTTTGCCAATGATAATTATACTCTAAGCAAGGGAACCAGGGGGAGAAGAACTTGCAAAAAAAGTTAACTTCAGTGTATAATGGGGGAACAGAATTTTGAAGTGGAGGAGTATCATGGCAAATGCACAGTATAACGCGGATAGTATTACCGTACTGGAAGGATTGGAAGCAGTGCGGAAGCGTCCGGGAATGTATATAGGCAGTGTTGGAACGAAAGGTCTGAATCACCTGATTTACGAGATTGTAGATAACGCGGTGGATGAGCATCTGGCCGGGTTCTGCAATGAAATTTGGGTTACTTTGGAAGCTGACGGTTCCTGCACTGTGAAGGATGCCGGACGGGGAATTCCGGTGGAGATGCACAAAAAAGGCATTTCCGCTGAGAGAGTAGTGCTGTCTACCCTTCATGCCGGAGGTAAATTTGACAACAATGCCTATAAGACCAGCGGCGGTCTTCACGGTGTAGGCTCCTCAGTGGTGAACGCCTTATCCAGCCGTTTGTCAATTAAAGTATATAAAAACGGTCAGATTTATTATGACGCTTATGAGCGGGGCATCCCAACAGTTGAATTGGTGGATGGCCTGCTTCCTGTGTTAGGCCGTACAAAGGAAACTGGAACAGAAATTAATTTTCTTCCGGACAGCGAGATATTTGAACGGATTCGTTTTAAAGCAGAATGGTTAAAAAGCCGTCTCCATGAGACGGCCTATTTGAATCCTAATTTGAAAATCAATTATAGGAACAAGAGAACAGGGGAGGAGGAGACGGTTGTTTACCACGAGCCGGAAGGGTTAATTGCCTATGTGAAGGAATTAAACTCCGGTAAAAGCGCAGTTCACCAGCCTATTTATTTTAAAGGAACCGTGGACCGGATCGAGGTGGAGGCTGCCTTCCAGTTTGTAGATACCTTTGAGGAGAATATTTTCGGCTTCTGCAATAATATTTTTACCCAGGAGGGAGGAACCCATCTGGCAGGCTTTAAGACAAGATTTACTCAGATGATTAACAGCTATGCCAAAGAGCTGGGAATCCTTAAGGAGAAGGATGGAAAATTTACAGGGCCGGATACCAGAAACGGAATGACTGCCGTAGTTGCTATTAAGCATCCAGATCCGATTTTTGAAGGACAGACGAAGACAAAGCTGGCCAGCGCCGATGCTACCAAAGCGGTGTTTACGGTGACCGGGGATGAACTGTCAAGGTATTTTGACCGAAATCTGGAAGTCCTGAAGGCAGTGATCAGCTGTGCGGAAAAATCGGCCAAGATCCGCAAGGCAGAGGAAAAAGCAAAGACTAATATGCTGTCCAAGTCCAAATTTTCTTTTGACAGCAATGGAAAGCTTGCCAACTGCGAAAGCCGGGATGCGACGAAATGTGAAATTTTCATTGTGGAGGGAGATTCTGCCGGCGGTTCAGCCAAGACGGCCAGAAATCGCCAGTATCAGGCAATTCTTCCTATCAGAGGAAAGATTCTTAATGTGGAAAAGGCGTCTATGGATAAAGTACTGGCCAACGGAGAGATTAAAACCATGATTAATGCCTTTGGCTGCGGTTTTTCAGAAGGGTACGGCAATGATTTTGATATATCCAAGCTTCGGTATCATAAGATTATTTTAATGACGGATGCCGATGTAGATGGAAGCCATATTGATACATTGCTTTTGACCTTTTTATACCGTTTTATGCCGGAGCTTATTTATAACGGACACGTTTATATTGCCATGCCTCCTCTCTATAAGGCAATCCCTAAAAAGGGAGAGGAGCAGTATCTTTATGATGATAAAGAACTGGAACGGTACCGGAAAACCCATAAGGGAGAATTTACCCTTCAAAGATACAAAGGTCTGGGAGAAATGGATGCACAGCAGCTTTGGGAAACTACGCTGGATCCGGAACGAAGGGTGCTGAAACAGGTGGAGATTGAGGATGCCAGAATGGCCTCTGAGATTACGGAAATGCTTATGGGAAGCGATGTGGCTCCAAGAAGGCAGTTTATTTACGACCATGCGGAAGAAGCGGAAATTGATGCGTAAGGAGAGAGGATATGGCAGAAAAAATTATTAAAACAGAATATTCAGAAGAAATGCAGAAAAGCTATATGAATTACTCCATGAGCGTAATTACGGCCAGAGCTATTCCCGATGCCAGAGATGGATTAAAGCCGGTACAGAGACGGGTTCTCTATGATATGAGCGAACTTCGGCTGAATCATGATAAGCCTCACCGGAAATCTGCCCGTATTGTAGGTGATACTATGGGTAAATACCATCCCCATGGAGACAGCTCTATCTACGATACTCTGGTGGTAATGTCCCAGCAGTTTAAGAAGGGGATGCCCCTGGTTGACGGCCACGGCAATTTCGGATCCATTGAGGGAGACGGGGCGGCGGCTATGCGTTATACGGAAGCCCGGCTGGAGAAGTTTGCGGAGGAGGTTTACTTAAAAGATCTGGATAAAACCGTTGATTTTGTACCGAACTATGACGAGACGGAAAAAGAGCCGGAGGTGCTTCCTGTACGTGTGCCTAATCTGCTCATAAACGGCGCGGAGGGAATCGCTGTAGGTATGAGCACCAGCATTCCTCCTCACAATCTTGGGGAGGTAATTGACGCAGCAAAAGCTTACATTGATAACCCTGAGATTTCAGTGAAAGAACTGATGGAGTATATGCCGGGGCCGGATTTCCCTACAGGAGGAATTATTGCAAATAAAAAGGATCTTCCTGAGATTTACGAGACAGGAATTGGAAAGATTAAGCTGAGGGGAAAAATAGAGGTTGAACTTGGAAAACGGAAGGCAGACAGGGACAAGCTGATCATTACAGAGATCCCTTATACGATGGTGGGAACGGGAATCAATAAATTCCTTATGGATGTGGCAGATCTGGTGGAAAGCAAAAAGCTTACAGATGTAGTGGATATTTCCAATCAGTCCAATAAGGAGGGCATCCGCATTGTTCTGGAGCTGAAAAAAGACGCGGATGTAGAGAAAATCCGCAATATCCTTTACAAGAAAACAAAACTGGAGGATACCTTCGGAGTAAATATGCTGGCCATTGCCCAGGGCAGGCCGGAAACACTGAATCTTAAGGGAATTTTAAAAAACTATCTGGATTTTCAGTACCAGAATGCTTCCAGAAAGTATAATGCCCTTCTAGAAAAGGAGCTTGAGAAAAAAGAAATTAAAGAGGGTCTGATTCAGGCATGCGACGTAATCGATTTAATTATCGCTATTCTGAGAGGTTCCAAGAACCTGAAAGATGCAAAGGCTTGTCTGATGTACGGGGATACCAGCCAGATTCAATTCAGATCTCCCGGTTTTGAGGAGGATGCCACAAAATTGTGCTTTACGGAAAAACAGGCTTCTGCCATATTGGAAATGCGCCTGTATAAGCTGATTGGGCTGGAGGTTCTGGCTCTTGAAAAGGAATATAAGGAGACCTTAAAAAAGATTAAGGAATATCAGAATATTCTTTCCAGTAAGAAGACAATGGCCCAGGTGATTAAAAAGGATTTGGATCAGATCAAGGCCGAATTTGCTTTCCCAAGAAAAACGCTGATAGAAGATGGAAAAGAGGCTGTTTATGATGAGTCTGCAGTAGAGATCTCTCCAGTAACCTTCCTTATGGACCGTTTTGGGTACTGCCGTGTAGTGGATCAGTCAACATTTGACAGAAACAGAGAAACCCTAGAGACAGAAAATGTTCACATTGTCTGCTGTCTCAATACAGATAAAATCTGTCTGTTTACTGATACTGGAAATTTGTATCAGGTAAAAGTTTTGGATGTACCTTTTGGAAAGCTGAGGGACAAAGGAGTTCCAATTGATAATCTGACTAAATATGACGGAACCAGGGAGAAAATTGTATTCCTATGCAGCGCCCGCTCGCTTCAGGGAAGAAAGCTTTTGTTTGCTACAAAGCAGGCGTTGGTAAAGATTGTGCCGGGAGAAGAGTTTGAAACCAACAACCGTATGGTGGCCGCTACCAAACTGCAGGATGAGGATATGGTTGCAAGCATACAGATGATTGGGGAAGAAAAGGAAGTAGTTCTTCAGACGTCAGCAGGAGTCTTCCTTCGGTTCGCGTTGGAAGAAATTTCTGAAATGAAGAAAAACGCCAGAGGTGTAAGAGGCATTAAACTGACACCTAAGGAGGAGCTGGAGGCAGTTTATCTTATAAGTGACGATCCCGTTGTCCAGTATAAGGGAAAAGAAGTTCACTTAAACCGGCTGAAAATAGGAAAAAGAGATGGGAAGGGAAATAAGGCCAGAGTATAAATCCGTTTCTGGAATATAGAAAAAAGAGAAATGTATTTCTGACGCGAACAAATGTATTTTTATCACGAATAAACCTTGATTTTTTTTCCGGTTTGTTATAGGATAAAAACCAGTTTCCTGCATGAAACAGTAATAAGAATAAAATGACACAGAAAAGAGGAGAATGAGATGGAAAAGAAGTTAAAAGTTGGCGTGTTGGGCGCTACTGGTATGGTGGGACAGAGATTTATCTCTTTGCTGGAAAATCACCCATGGTATGAGGTAGTAACAGTTGCTGCCAGTCCCCGCTCTGCTGGCAAGACTTATGAGGAAGCTGTAGGAGACAGATGGAAAATGACCGCCCCAATACCGGAGTCGGTAAAGAATCTGATCGTTATGAATGTGAATGAGGTGGAGAAGGTTGCCGCCAGTGTTGATTTTGTATTCAGTGCCGTAGATATGACCAAGGAAGAGATTAAGGCCATTGAGGAGGCTTACGCAAAGACTGAGACTCCGGTTGTCTCCAACAATAGCGCTCACAGATGGACTCCTGATGTTCCCATGGTTGTTCCGGAGATTAACCCGGAGCATTTTGAGATTATTAAAGACCAGAGAAAGCGCCTTGGAACTGAGAGAGGGTTTATTGCAGTAAAGCCTAACTGTTCTATTCAGAGCTACGCTCCCGTTTTGACAGCATGGAAGGAATTTGAGCCTTATGAAGTAGTTGCAACTACATACCAGGCTATTTCAGGAGCAGGAAAGACCTTTAAGGACTGGCCGGAGATGGAGGGCAATATCATTCCATATATTGGCGGTGAGGAAGAAAAGAGCGAGCAGGAGCCTCTTCGTCTCTGGGGAACCATTGAGAACGGACAGATTGTAAAAGCCAGCGAGCCAGTTATTACCTGCCAGTGTATTCGTGTACCGGTACTGAATGGACATACAGCTGCTGTATTTGTAAAATTCCGTAAAAAACCAACCAAAGAGGAATTGATCCGGAAAATGACAGAGTTTAAGGGACTTCCCCAGGAACTGAATCTTCCAAGCGCTCCCAAGCAGTTTATCCAATATCTGGAGGAGGATAACCGTCCTCAGGTAGCTCTTGATGTAGACTATGAGAGAGGAATGGGAATTTCTGTAGGCCGTCTGAGAGAAGATACGGTATATGATTACAAGTTTGTAGGACTTTCCCATAATACAGTAAGAGGGGCGGCAGGCGGAGCGATTCTGTGCGCTGAGCTTCTCACCGCTCAGGGATACATCCAGGCAAAATAAAATGCAAGGCAAAGGGGAAGGAAATATGGCTTATAAAAAGGAAGTATGGGGAAAGATGGAAGACGGAAGTCCCATCAGTCTTTATACTCTCACCAATGAAAATGGAGTCAGAGCCTCTTTCACTGACCTGGGCGGAACCTGGGTAACTATGGAAGTTCCGGACAGAGAGGGGCAGATGCAGGACGTGGTTTTAGGGTACGACACTGCTGAGGATTACAAAGAGAATCCGCCTCACTTAGGCTCTGTGATTGGCCGCAACGCCAACCGAATTGGAGGCGCAGCCTTTACTCTCAACGGAAAAAAATATGTTCTGGAGGCCAATGACGGATCAAATAATCTTCACAGCGGTCCGGATTTATACAGGAAGCGTCTTTGGGAAGCGTCGGTGGAGGAAACTGATTTAGGCATTTCTATCAGCTTTTTCCTGGTAAGTCCTGACAAGGATCAGGGATATCCGGGAAATGGGGAGATTACTGTTACCTATACCCTGACTCCTGACAACAGCATTCAGATCGATTACCACATGGTCTGCGACCAGGATACGGTGGCTAATTTTACCAATCACAGCTACTTTAATCTGGATGGACAGGATGGAGGCTGGGCTATGGATCAGAGCGTGTGGATTGACGCAGATTTCTTTACTGTTGCAGATAAAAATTCCATTCCAACAGGGGAGATTGCTTCTGTGAAGGGAACGCCTATGGATTTTACAGAAATGAAGCCTATAAGACGGGATCTGGAAGCGGATTACCAGCCTTTGATTTTTGGAAAGGGATATGACCACAACTGGATTTTAAACCATCCGGAGGGAGAGGTGACCTTGAGCGCTGCCGCACAGTCAGATAAAACGGGAATCCGTATGGAGGTGTATACAGATCTTCCGGGAATGCAGTTTTATACTGCTAATTTTCTCTCTGACGGTCCCAAGGGAAAAGGCGGAATGGTGTATCAGCCCCGTTATGCCTACTGTTTTGAGACTCAATATTACCCTAATGCAGTAAATATGCCTCAGTTTCCATCTCCTGTATTGAAGGCGGGGGATGAGTATCGTACTACAACCATCTACAAATTTTCTGTTGTCTAAATTTTTTGCTGAAAAATATTCATAGAATCCAAAAAGCTCTGATAAAACCGGAAGCCAATAAAAAACGGCTGGTTTTGTCAGAGCTTTTTATTTGTTTCTCAGCTTTCAGCTGTTTTGCACACGTCAATCCAGCCTTTGGCTTGGGAACAGATTTCTAATTCATCGCAGGTCATGGGCACAGCTGAGCTGGCACTTCCGGCGGCAGGGTAAACCACTTCAAAACGCTTCAGGGACTGATCCAGATAAGTGCTGACATGGGGAGGATTGGCAAACGGACAGACTCCGCCGATTTGGTGGCCTGTAAGCTGAGAAACTTCCTGCGCTCCCAGCATTCTGGCTTTAAAGCCGAAACAGGCTTTGAATTTTTTGTTGTCTATTTTTTGATCCCCGGCAGTTACAATAAGAATGCATCCGGTTTCTTCATCTCCGTGAAAGGAAAGCGTCTTTGCAATCCGGGAAGCTTCTGTTCCAACGGCAACGGCAGCCAGTTCCACAGTAGCACTGGAAACAGAAAATTCCATTACATCCTGATCTTTATGATAAGGTTTTAAATACTGTTTTACAGTTTCAACGGACATATTTTTTACTCCTTTATATCGTAGATTTTCTTGGAATTGTAAATAATTGTAACATTGATAAACTATTTTTTCAATGTTATAATGAATCAGGTGAAATGGAATTGCCAATCTTTGGCTTCAATGCTATAATAGATAAGTTACTATTATTGACACAGCAGGGAGTTATATGTCAAAAGCGTTATATATTGCGGAAAAACCCAGCGTTGCACAGGAGTTTGCCAACGCGCTGAAGATAAAGGGAAGACGTCTGGATGGGTACATCGAGTCTGACGAGGCGGTGATTACCTGGTGCGTGGGTCATCTGGTAACTATGAGCTATCCGGAGGCCTATGATCCAAAATACAAGCGGTGGAGTCTTGCCACCCTTCCATTTCTGCCTCAGGAGTTTAAGTACGAGGTTATACCAAGCGCAAAAAAGCAGTTTGATATTGTAAGCAAACTGTTAAATAGAAGTGATATTCATACTATTTATGTATGCACGGACTCTGGACGGGAAGGGGAGTATATCTACAGACTGGTAGCTCAGATGGCTGGTGTGAAAGATAAGGTTCAGAAGCGGGTGTGGATTGATTCCCAGACAGAGGAAGAAATTTTGCGAGGAATCCGGGAAGCAAAGAGTGAATCAGAATATGACAATTTGTCGGCATCTGCATATCTGCGGGCCAAAGAAGATTATTTAATGGGAATTAATTTTTCCCGACTGCTTACACTAAAGTATGGGCAGAATATTTCCAGCTTTTTAAGATCAGAAAAGAATACCGTGATCTCTGTAGGCAGGGTAATGACCTGTGTGCTTGGGATGGTCGTCCGAAGAGAGCGGGAGATCAGGGAATTTGTGAAGACTCCTTTTTACCGCGTCATTGGAACATTTTCCCCTGAAAATATGGATTTTGAAGGAGAATGGAGAAGTACGGAAAGCTCCAGATATTTTCAGTCTCCCTATCTTTATAAGGAGAATGGTTTTAAAGAGGAAAAATATGCCAGAGAACTTATTGATTTCCTTCGTTCCCCTCAGCCTGTAGAGGCAGTGTTAACTTCCATAGAAAAGAAGAAAGAGACAAAAAACCCTCCTCTTCTGTATAATTTGGCTGAACTTCAAAATGATTGTTCCAAAATGTTTAAAATCAGTCCTGACGAAACCCTTAAGATTGTACAGGAGCTCTACGAGAAGAAGCTGGTTACCTATCCAAGAACTGACGCCAGAGTGCTTTCTACGGCTGTGGCCAAAGAAATTTACAAAAACATTGCCGGACTGAAAGGCTTTGAACCTGTAAAAGAGGGAGCGGAGTATGTTTTGGAGAAAAAATCATTTCAGGGAATTGTCAGAACCAGGTATGTGAATGATAAGCAGATCACAGACCATTATGCAATCATTCCCACGGGACAGGGATTATCAGCTTTAAAAGGACTGTCCAGTCTGCCGCTGAAGGTTTATGAGGTGATTGCCAGAAGATTTTTAAGTATTTTTTATCCGCCCGCCCTATACCAGAAATATTCGCTGGAAATGGATTGTAAGAAAGAACACTTTTTCTCTTCGTTCCGAATGCTTGTGGATCCTGGATATTTAAAGATTGCAGATCCAGGAGGAAAAAAACGGACAGAGGAAGAGAAAGGGGATGCAAACCAAAACCGGGAAAAAGAAGGAGACAGTTCAGCGAAAAATCTTTCCAATCCGGAGTTTCTGGCTTTGTTGTCCAATTTAAAAAAGGGAGCGGTCATTCCAATTAAGAAGCTGGAGATCAAAGAAGGAGAGACTTCCCCGCCCAAGCGTTATACCTCCGGTTCCATGATTTTAGCTATGGAAAACGCGGGGCAGCTGATTGAGGATGAGGAGCTGAGAGCTCAGATTAAGGGAAGCGGAATCGGAACAAGTGCCACCAGGGCAGAGATTTTGAAAAAATTGTTTCATATTAAATATCTGTCTCTTAACAAAAAAAATCAGGTAATAACACCGACTCTTTTGGGAGAGATGATTTTTGATGTGGTCAACGCTTCCATACGCCAGCTTTTAAATCCGGATTTAACGGCCAGCTGGGAAAAGGGATTGACTTATGTGGCAGAAGGCTCTATTACTTCTGAAGAATATATGATAAAACTGGAAAATTTTGTCGCTGGGCGGACAGCCGGGGTCTTGAGACTGAATAATCAATCGGGATTGAGAAATGCCTTTGACGCTGCGGCGGTGAATTATAAAAAATCAAAATAGGAGATTAAAACGATGAAAAAAGAAGAAATGAAAAATTCCTGTTTATTTGACACCACACACACTATGGCAAGGCTTTTATTTGAACAGAATGAATATCCTTGGGAGGTAATTCCAAAAATCGGCGAGTTTATTGCGTCATTGGGAGAAAGACTTCCAAAAGAAGAATATAATCATATCGGCAAAGCTATCTGGGTTCACAAGTCTGTTAAGGTTCCGCCTACAGCTTGTTTGGCTGAGAACATGATTGTGTGCAAAGGTGCGCAGATTCGCCACGGCGCGTTTTTCAGAGGAAATGTTCTGGTTGGGGAAGGGGCTGTAGTGGGCAATTCTACAGAGCTTAAGAATGTGATTCTTTTTGACGGGGTTCAGGTTCCTCATTATAATTATGTAGGGGATTCCATTCTGGGATACAAAGCTCATCTTGGTGCTTCTGCCCTTACATCTAATGTAAAATCAGATAAGTCTCTGGTAGTAATTCATGGAGAAGACGGAGATATTGAAACTGGCCTTAAGAAGCTGGGAGCTATTGTGGGAGACCATGTGGAGGTTGGATGCGGAACTGTTCTGAATCCAGGAACTGTTGTGGGATCTAATTCCAATATTTATCCTTTGTCCAGTGTGCGTGGCTGTGTGGCTGCAAACTCCATTTATAAAAAGCAGGGAGAAATCGCTGAAAAGACAATGGCTGCAGAAGAGTAAAAAGCAATCGGCAGTCCTGGCGCTTTAGACCGGGACTGCCGATTGCTTTAGGTTTTGGCGTCAGGAAGCCTGTTTATTTTGTGCCGAAAATTCTGTCTCCCGCATCTCCCAGTCCAGGGCAGATATAGGCGTTTTTATCCAGCTGGCGATCCAGATGTCCGATGTAGATCTGGATATCCGGGTGAGCCTTATGAAGTTTTTCCAATCCCTCAGGGGCTGCGATAATGGACATGAATTTAATGGTCTTTCCGCCGTGCGCTTTGATAAAATCTACTGCAGCGACAGCGGAGCCGCCTGTGGCCAGCATAGGGTCTGTCACCACAATGGTTCTCTGGTCAATGGGGCTGGGAAGCTTACAGTAATACTCATGAGGTTCATGGGTTACTTCGTCTCGGTACAGACCGATATGACCTACTTTTGCAGAGGGAACCAAAGCCAGGACACCGCCGGTCATTCCAAGTCCTGCACGCAAAATAGGGACCACAGCAAGCTTTTTGCCGGCGATCACTGGTGTCATGCAAGTTTCCAGGGGCGTCTCTACCTCCACCTCTTTTAAAGGCAGATCTCTTAATGCCTCATACCCCATAAGCATGGCAATTTCCTCCACCAATGCTCTGAATTCGTTGGTTCCGGTGTTTTTATCTCTTAAAATAGAGATTTTGTGCTGAATCAGCGGGTGATCCAAAATAGTAACGTTTTCCATTGGAAAATCCATGAGTTATTTGTCCTTTCTTCTGTTGATAACAGTATTTATGTCCGAGAAGGTTTATCTGACCTGCAAAATCATTTTGTATCTGGCGTATATTTTACCAGAGCAAAATCTCCCAGAGCATGGCTGACAGGAAGAGATACATAGATGGTTCCGCCATCCTCATAGCTGAATACCTGGGGGAATGGGACTGGGTCGTCCTCCGATTCCTTATAAGGGAAATCTGCATTCTGGAACATTTGAGTGTAAGTGTTAATATCCCTGTCTGATCTCTGATCCATAAGGGCCTGATTTAGCTGGGAATCGTCCGTTTCAAACTGACAGTCGCCGGACAGAATGTAGCCAGCCAAAGTGTAGGGATCCGCGTAATCAGTCAGTTCTATATCCTCCCCTTTTGCGGTGTCAATGGTATTGGTGTAAAACAGGTTGGTGGGGTAGGAGGCACCTTGAGCAGAGTAAAGCCCTGTATATACAACCGTGACTCTTCGGCGGTCAGCAGAAATTACGTCGCATTCCACAGTGACAGTGTCCTTTGCGGAATCCACAGAATAAGCTTCCAGAAACTGGAGGGCATTGGAATAGAGAAGCTGGTTTACCTTATTTTGAACAGAAGAATCGGAAAGGTTGGACAGCTCCGGATATTGGATGGATACATGGCCCTCTTTGTAGGTCTTTACGGAGGCAGATACATCTGCAGGCTGATCTTTTGTCTCCTCCTGAGGTTTTTGAGTTTCTAAAACAGTGGTCTCTTCCTCGCTGGAGGAGGGAAGGGTTTCCGCCATGGTCTCGGCCGCCGTGGTGTGGGAACTGGAAGGATCAGAAGAAGAGTCCTTTCTGCCGCACCCGGATGCAGCTGCAATGGCTGTCAAAGTCATAAAGAGAAGCAGCGCTTTCTTTTTCATAGAAAAACCTCCTGGTATTTTATCTGGGTTTGATTGTAAAATGTTGGAATGAACAAATTTAGTATATCACAGGGAGGGCCAAAATGTATTGTAGATTTCATTAAGAATTTGAAAAGATATGCTTAGCGTCTTTGGCGATGAAGAGGCACTGCCGGAAAAATAGACAAAAAACTTTGTGTTTCCAGAGAAAAAGCGGGAAAATCTATTGAGACGGAAGAGGAAATCGTGTTATAGTAATAAGAGCAGAAAAATACAATACCTGCACAGAATGGAGGAGCACAAATATGTTAGATCAGAGATGGGTATTTCACAAAGATACGGAACCGCAGAAGGGCGGAAAAGGGGTTGTGAGAAGGATTTTGGCCTACAGCGAGGATCTGATGTGCGTAGAAAACACATTTGAGACTGGAGCGGTAGGAGCTCTTCATCATCATCCCCATACGCAGATTACTTATGTGGTAAGCGGAGAGTTTGAATTTGAGATTGACGGAGAGAAAAAGATTGTAAAAGCCGGAGATTCCATGCTGAAGACCAATGAGGTGGTTCACGGCTGTACCTGCTTAAAAGCTGGTATTCTTCTTGATATTTTCACTCCCATGCGGAAGGACTTTGTATCATAACTTCTGCATAATATGAGAATGGCATATGCGGCGCAGCCTTTTTTGGCACGCCGCATTTTTAGACTAATTTCAGAGAACGGCTGGGAAGAGACGGCGCATGTCTGTCAGGAGAGCACCTGAAAATTCAGCCATTTTTTGCTGAAAAATCTTCTGGAATAAAAGAAGCCCCTGATAGCCCAGTCCGTAAACATTCCGATCCAGACAGCCATTGGTCCCATACCCATGACCCGGATGAGGAAGACGGTAAGGGTTACCCGGCAGATCCACATAGACAGACAGGAAACCATCATGGAGTATTTTACATCCCCGGCGGCCCGGAAGGCGTAGGCGGGAATAAAAGAAGGGGTCCATATAATGGGCTTCACAATGGTAATTGCCGTCAGCATAAAGAGAAAGAGAGGAATGCTCTCCTGATCCATTCCGGCCAGAGTCACAATAGGATTTGCCAGGAGGTAAAGAACCACACAGCTGATAACAATCGCACATTCTCCAATAAAAGAAAATTTCTTTACATAGTAAATCGCTTCATCCTCCCGGCCAGCTCCCAGACAGTGTCCTATTACTGTCATCAGTCCGATTCCCACTCCGATTCCGGCGATTCCGTTAAAGCTTTCAAAGTTAGCGGCCATGGCCTGGGCCGCCATGGCTGTTACTCCTAAAGTTGAAATACTGGACTGTATGGCCAGTTTGCCAAATTGAAACATACTGTTTTCAATTCCCGATGGAATACCGATTCTTAGAATTCTTTGAATCAGCTCCCGGTTGGGTCTTATATTTAAGTAGTTTGATATGACAATGGTCTGATTCCTCTTTGGCTTGGTCAGACGGTAGAGGATGATAAAAGCACAGAAAGCTCTGGCAATTAAAGTAGAAATTGCGGCTCCTGCCGTTCCCTGCTTCAGGATAAGAACAAGAATGATATTGCCCAGAATATTGACTCCATTGGCAAGGGCAGAAATGATCATAGGAAAACCGGTGTTTTCCTGAGCGCGGAATATGGCGGATCCAGAGTCATAGAGAGCAATAAAAGGATAGGAGAGAGCGGAAAAGAAGAAGTACACTCTTGCAGAGGAAAATACATCCTCATCTACCGATCCAAAGATCAGATGTAAAAGGGGTACATCAAATAGTATACACAAAATCATGGCAAAAAGTGAGATCAGAGTAATAATAAAAAGCGTCTGACCTGCGGCCTGAGAAGCTGATTTTGTATCTTTTTTTCCAAGGTACTGAGAGCAGACAATGGTTCCGCCGGCGCCCAGGGCATAAAAGGCCTGGATAATCAGAATGTTAATAGAGTCCACCAGGGAGACGGCGGAGATAGCGTAGGAACCGACATGGGCAACCATAAAAGTGTTTACCATTCCCATCATGGTAATAAGGAGCTGTTCTGCCATAAGAGGCAGAACCATTTTCATGATAGAGGAGTTCGTGAATAAGTGAGTTTGTTTTGTCTTTTCCATAGAAGGCGCTTTCCTTTGTAAATAAATTATCTGAACACACGGAAGCGGTTCAAATTTAGCTTTAGTGTACCACCAGTGCAAAATAGTAGCAACTGTCATGTTTGAAAATCTGCAAAATGAAAAACAATTTAAAAAAGTACTTGCCATTTATGAAAAAATATGCTAATATTATTCACGGCTCTTAAATATGGGCTACGGAATAAGCCGCTGTGGCGGAATTGGCAGACGCATACGACTCAAAATCGTACGGGAAACCATATGGGTTCGAGTCCCATCAGCGGCATTGTTTTGAATCTTATATAGTTCAGAAGAATGGATGTATCATATATGATACATCTTTTTTTGTTGAATCTGAAAGTTATGTTATAAAACTCTGCTGTAAAAAGCGCTCTGCAAGGAGAGCTCCCGGCAGCAGAATGAAATACCGTTTATAAATTGAAATACCGTTTAAAGTATTGTATGATAGGATAGAGTAAAAGGAGGTGCTGATGATGACTTGCAAGGAAGCTGAGCTTTTGGTTATTCCTTATATTCGAGGTGAGCTGGATGATGAAACTCTTCAGGAATTTTTGGATCACGTGGATTCCTGCCCGGAATGTCGGGAGGAACTGGAGATTTATTTTACAGTTGACGTGGGAATCCGGCAGCTGGACTCAGAAACAGGAACTTATAATATTAAAGGCGCTCTTGAGGCGGCCTTGGAGGAATCCAGGGATCATCTTCAGACTCTTCGATTTATGAAAATCATTCGCTATTCCGTTTCTACATTATGCGTAATGGCGTTATTCGTGACTCTGCTCCTTCAGATCCGAATCTGGTGGCAGTGGGGATTATTATGACAGGAGAGATTATGGAAAGAAAAAAAATTTTATTTGTTGACGGAGCCAGTATGATAAGGAAGTGCCTTTTTGGCATACCCCTGATGGAAGGACCAGAGGGAAAGTCTGTCAATGGAATACACGGATTTTTAAGCCTGTTTTTCTGGGCAAAACAAAAGGAAATGGCGGATTCTGCGGCGGTGGTATTTCCCGGAAAGGAAGAAGAAATCTTACAGGATTTTTTGGGACAAGAAGAGATTCTGTGGCAGATTGGCAAGACGAAAGAGGTTTTGAGATTTTTAAAGGTCCCTGTTTTGGAAGCTGCGGACTGTGGCTTGGGAGATCTTTTAGCAGGGCTGACAGACCGGCTCTGGAAAGAAGATTGGGATACGGTCATTCTCACCGGCAGAAAAAGATTCCTTGCCCTGGCCGGCTCCCAGTGCAAAATTATCCTTTTCCATACAGATAAGGGATACACGGAGGTTTCCCATTATTTGCCTGAAGATGTGGAAAAGGAATACGGGGTTTCTTCTGAAAAAATTCTTGATATTCTGGCGATGGCAGGCAGTCCGGAAGATTATCTTCCAGGTATTCCGGGTATAGGATTTCAGAGAGCAGCAGCTTTAGTTGGTCAGATGGGAGGAATTGAGGACATATTCGGGCAGATTGATGCGGTGACTCCGGCATATTCTGCGGATATTTTAAGAGAAAATCAGGGCTTCATTGAAGAGAGGAAGAAGAAGCTGCTTTTTGTTCCGGCAGACAGGAAAGACTTTCAGCCGGATCCTGGCTGGGCGTCTGCACCTGTCGACAGGGAGGCTGTGAGGGCGATTAAAAAACTGGGGCTTAAGTCTATTGTTTCCCAGTGGCTGAAAGATTCCTGTCAGGAAGGAGAACAGGGGATCTGGGTCCGCACAATCCGGACACGGGATGAGGCAGAAGAGGTATTTGCTTCCTGTGCCCAGGCTCAGGTGATCGGTCTTGAGCTGGCTGGGGAAAAGGATAGCGTCCTGGGAGCGGCTTTGTGTGTAGGGGAAGGACAGTGCATTTCTCTTCCTGTTAGCGAGGAGATAAAAGAAGAATTTCTTCTGGCAAAAATAAAAAAGCTGTGTGAGGGACAGGTTCCCGTGTGGATGCTTAACCTGAAGGACGCTCTTTCTTTCCTGAAGCTTACGGATTCTGCCTGTGTTTATGATGCCGGTGTGGCCGGATATCTGCTTAATCCTCTGGCAGGGGGATACGAGTATAACCAGCTGGCAGCTTCTTTTCTGGATATGACGCTTCCCTCTCAAAGTGAACTGCTGGGGAAAAAAACTCTGGCTCAGGCTTTGGCCCAGGATGAAGAAAAAGCATTTGCTTTTATGGGATACAAGGCCTATACTGCTTATCAATGTGCTTTGATTTTGCCAGGCGAGCTGAAAGAAGCAGGAATGGAAAAACTTTACCTTGAAATTGAGAGACCGCTGATATTCAGTCTTTACCGGATGGAATCTGTGGGAATTCATGTGGAGAAGGAGAAGCTGAAAGAGTATGGTGACAATCTGAAAGTGCAGATTAAGCAGCTGGAGCAGGAGATTTACAGGGAGACAGGTACAGAGTTTAATATTAATTCCCCTAAACAGCTGGGAGAGATTCTTTTTGATCAGATGAAGCTCCCCTATGGAAAGAAAACAAAGACTGGCTATTCCACCGCCGCTGACGTGCTGGAAAAGCTGGCGCCGGATTATCCAGTGGTTCAGAGGATCCTTGATTACCGCCAGTTGGCTAAGCTGAATTCAACCTACGCGGAAGGCTTGTCTGCCTTTATTAAAGAAGACGGGCGGATTCATGGTACTTTTAACCAGACCATCACTGCTACGGGAAGATTGAGCAGTACAGAGCCGAATCTGCAGAATATACCTGTCCGCATGGAACTGGGCAGGGAGATTCGAAAGGTATTCGTTCCAAAAGAAGGCTGTGTGTTTATTGACGCGGATTATTCCCAGATTGAGCTGCGAATCCTGGCTCATATGTCCGGAGACGAAAGGCTGATCAAAGCTTATCAGGAGGCCGAGGATATCCATGCCATTACTGCTTCCCAGGTATTTCACACTCCTCTGGATCAGGTAACCCCTCTTCAGCGGCGAAACGCCAAGGCTGTAAATTTTGGCATTGTATATGGGATCAGTTCCTTTGGCTTAAGCGAAGGTCTGAGTATTACCAGAAAGGAAGCCTCTCAGTATATTGATAAGTATTTCCAGACTTATCCGGATGTAAAGGCATTTTTGGACCGGCTGGTGGAAGAAGCAAAGGAGAATGGATATGCAGTCAGCATGTTCGGCAGAAGACGGCCTATCCCTGAACTGAAATCATCTAACTTTATGCAGCGTTCCTTTGGAGAGAGGGCGGCTATGAACTCACCGATTCAGGGAACTGCAGCGGATATTATTAAAATTGCCATGAACCGGGTAGACAGAAGCTTAACTGCCGCAGGGCTTCGTTCCAGAATTGTTCTTCAGGTTCACGATGAGCTTTTGGTGGAAGCCTATCGGGAGGAGGAAGAACAGGTAAAAGAAATCCTTGTGAGAGAAATGAAAGAAGCGGCCCATTTGAAAGTGGCTCTGGAGGTGGAAGCACACAGCGGAGCTTCCTGGTTTGATGCCAAATAGACGAAGGAAAGAGGAAGGATATGAAAGTAATCGGAATCACCGGCGGCGTAGGAGCAGGCAAAAGCAGGATCCTGGATATTCTGAAAGATGAATATAATGCAGAAATAGTGCAGACGGATTTGGTGGCCAGAAAGCTGATGGAGAAGGGAAATTCAGGCTACAATGCCCTTGTGAAGGCCCTTCAGAGAGACTTTTTGGACGAGGATGGACAGATTGACCGGGTAAAGCTTGCAGCCATTCTGTTTCAGGAACCGGATGTAAAAAAAATGGTGGATGCTCTTATCCATCCGATGGTTTGGGAAGCGGTGGAAGAGAGAAAAAAAACATGTACTGCCCCTCTTCTTGTGGTAGAATCTGCCATTATGGACCAGGAAAAGGATGACATTTTCGATGAAATATGGTATGTTTATACCTCAGAAGCTAATCGGATCAAGAGACTGGCGGAAAACAGAGGCTATTCCGCAAAACGGTCCAGGGCTATGATAGCCAGTCAGCCTACGGAAGAGGAATTTAAACGGATCAGTCAGCAGGTAATCGATAACAACGGTTCTGTTGAAGATGTCAGATCCAGGCTTCGGTTTTTAATGGAAGGCAGAGGACAAGAACAATGAGAATGGTAAGCATTGCAAGCGGCAGCAGCGGAAACTGTATCTATGTAGGATCTGATTCCAGCCATATTTTAGTGGATGCGGGTATCAGCAACAAACGGATGGAACAGGGGCTTAACGAAATCGGTCTTAAGGGCAGTGAGCTGGATGGAATTGTCATCACTCATGAACACTCGGACCATACCAAAGGACTGGGAGTTTTGGCCAGAAAGCATCATGTTCCCATATATGGAACAAAGGAAACTCTGGAGGAGATCAGAAAGCAGAAATATCTGGGAGAATACCCCGAAGAGCTTCTGCACCCCATTAAGCCCGATGTGGATTTTTCCATAGGGGATCTGGAGATCAAGCCTTTTTCCATTGACCATGACGCGGCGAATCCGGTAGCCTACCGGATTCAGAACAATCACAGATCTGTGGCTGTGGCTACGGATATGGGGCATTATAATCAGTATGTAATCGACCATCTTCAGGGATTGGATGCACTGCTGTTGGAATCCAATCATGATGTAAACATGCTTCAGACTGGCCCCTATCCCTACTACCTGAAAAAAAGGATTCTTGGAGATTACGGGCATCTTTCCAATGAGAATGCAGGGAGACTTTTGTGCTGTATTCTCCACGACCGGCTGAAGAAGGTGCTTTTGGGGCATTTGAGCAAGGAGAATAACTATGAGGAGCTGGCTTACGAGACTGTAAAGCTGGAGATTACAGAGGGAGATAATCCTTACAAGGCATCAGATTTTTCTATTTCCGTGGCAAAAAGAGATCAAATGTCAGAGATTATTACAGTATAGAAGGAGAAAGGCTATGAACAGAACAATTATAACCGTAGTAGGAAAGGATACTGTTGGAATTATTGCCAGAATCTGCACATATCTGGCTGATAATAAGGTGAATATTTTGGATATTTCCCAGACCATTGTTCAGGGATTTTTTAACATGATGATGATTGTAGATACCGATTCCTCAGAAAAGCCTTTCGGTCAGATGGCTGACGAGCTGGAGAACCTGGGAGACGAAATTGGAGTAAAGGTAAAATGCCAGCGGGAAGAAATTTTCACAAAAATGCACCGCATCTGATAACTGCAGACAAAAGCTTAAGAAAAAGGATGGGTTTCCCTATGTTGAACATATTTGAAGTAAATGAGACCAATAAAATGATAGAGCAGGAGCTTCTGGATGTCAGGACTATAACACTTGGCATCAGTCTGCTGGATTGCTGTGATTCGGATCTGGAACGGCTGAATCAGAAGATTTATGAAAAGATTACTGCCACCGCGAAAAATCTGGTATCTGTGGGAAAGGAAATAGAGAGAGATTTTGGTATTCCCATTGTAAATAAAAGAATTTCCGTTACTCCCATTGGTCTGGTAGGAGCCTCTGCCTGCAAAAAAACGGAGGATTTTGTGACCATAGCAAAAACCCTTGACCGGGCAGCCAAGGAGGTTGGAGTAAATTTTATCGGAGGGTATTCTGCTTTGGTAAGCAAGGGGATGACAATGGCGGAACAAAATCTGATTCGTTCCATTCCTGAAGCTTTAGCGTCAACAGAGCGTGTATGTAGTTCGGTAAATGTGGGATCCACAAAGACTGGCATTGATATGGATGCGGTGGCTTTAATGGGCCAGATTGTAAAGGAAACGGCCATTGCCACAGAAAAACAGGATTCTCTGGGCTGCGCCAAGCTGGTTGTATTCTGTAATGCCCCTGATGATAACCCTTTTATGGCGGGTGCGTTTCATGGAGTGACAGAGGCAGATGCTATCATCAATGTAGGTGTCAGCGGCCCAGGTGTTGTAAAAAAGGCCATTGAGGCGGCAAGAGGAGAGAATTTCGAAATTCTCTGCGAAACCATTAAAAAGACGGCATTTAAGATTACCCGTGTAGGCCAGCTGGTTGCTCAGGAGGCATCGAAAAGACTGGGAATTCCTTTTGGAATTATTGACCTGTCTCTGGCACCGACTCCGGCAGTGGGAGACAGTGTTGCGGAAATTCTGGAAGAGATTGGTTTGGAGCGTGTTGGCGCGCCTGGAACTACAGCGGCTCTTGCCATGCTTAATGATCAGGTGAAAAAGGGAGGAGTTATGGCTTCCTCCTATGTGGGCGGCTTAAGCGGCGCGTTTATTCCGGTGAGCGAGGATCAGGGAATGATTGATGCTGTTTCTGCCGGAGCTTTGACCATAGAAAAACTGGAGGCCATGACTTGTGTCTGTTCCGTCGGACTGGATATGATTGCTGTGCCCGGGGATACCTCACCGGCCACTATTTCAGGTATTATCGCTGATGAGGCGGCTATTGGAATGGTGAATCAGAAGACCACGGCTGTCCGCATCATTCCTGTAATTGGAAAGACCGTGGGAGATACAGTGGAATTTGGCGGACTTTTGGGATACGCTCCCGTAATGCCGGTAAACCCTTATTCCTGCGAGGCGTTTGTTACACGGGGCGGACGGATCCCTGCGCCGATTCACAGCTTTAAAAATTAGGAGGCTTTATGAAGATCTATTTAATACGCCATGGCAGACAGTGCAGCAAGCTGTGTAATGTAGATGTGGATTTGTGTGAGGAGGGCTACCGTCAGGCAGCTCTCTTAGGGGAACGTCTGGTACACGGAGGAATTGAAGTGGTATACTCCAGCCAGCTCCTCCGTGCGGTGCAGACTGCTCAGGCGGCCAATCTTTACTGGAATGTGGATCACATAATCAGACCGGAACTGCGGGAAATTTCTTTTGGAGAGATGGAAGGCATGTGTGATGAAGACATTGCAGTAAAATTTGCTGATTTTAAAAAGAAACAGGAGAAGATGGAGTCTGATCTTCCCTATCCCGGCGGGGAATCAGCCGGGCAGGTAATTGCCAGAGCGCTTCCGGTTATTGAAGAGATCGCTTCTTCCGGCGTGAAAGCTGCGGCAGTTGTGACCCATGGAGGGGTAATCCGCAGTCTGATGACATACTTTTTGGATATGGAGCCGGCAAAGTACAGGATTCTGGGAAATACTCTGGAAAACTGCAGCATTACAGAGGTTGTGTGGAATGGGAGCAAAAAAAGATTTTTTGTGGAGCGTTTTAATGATTACGCCCACTTAGAAGGTCATCCCGAGCTCTTAAGAAGCAGCTGGGTAGACGCAGAGAATTAATTTCTGAGAAAATAAGAAATGGAGAACGGAATGAATCAGCAGGATCGGGAAAAGATTGTCAGTGCGGTGGAAGAGTACTTAGACAGTGAACTGATACGGATTATTTTCAGCAATCCAGTGTCAAGGGAGGAGCTGGAAAAGGTGAAGATAAGACCTTTGTCCGTAAAAGGGAATCTGGTGTTTCAGGCAGAAGAATTTCGGAATCATCAGGCCTTTCACAGGAATCTTTCCAGGGAGGAGTGCAGCCGGTATGCCGTCTCTTTGATGGAACAGTCTATGGGCCAGATGGAACTGGAGTCGGCAAAGGGAAGACTGCGTATTCTGGTAAGTAAAAAAGGAACGGTCAGTATAAAAGGAAAGCGTGTTCCGGCAAAAATAACGCCATCTCTTCCATCTCTTTCTCACAACAGACGCAAGCGGTATATTCTGGAGGAAGGAAAACCGGTTCCTTTTCTTCAGGATCTGGGAATTATGACATCGGAAGGCAAAGTGGTGGCCTCCAGATATGATAAGTTCCGCCAGATTAACCGTTTCCTGGAATTTATCGAAGATATACTGCCCAAATTAAATCAGGACAGAGAGAATGTGATTATTGATTTTGGCTGCGGAAAATCTTATCTCACTTTTGCTATGTATTACTATCTCCATGAACTGAAAGGTTATTCTATCCGGATTATTGGACTGGATTTAAAGCAGGCCGTAATAGACCGGTGCAATATGCTGAGTAAAGAGTACGGGTATGATGGCCTGGCCTTTTATCACGGGGATATTGCTTCCTATGAAGGGGTCAATCATGTGGATATGGTAGTGACCCTTCACGCTTGCGACACAGCTACAGATTTTGCTATTTACAAGGCAATACAGTGGGATGCCTCAGTGATCCTGTCTGTTCCATGCTGTCAGCATGAGCTGAACCGGCAGATTCATAATGATTTGATGGCGCCTTTGTTCCAGTATGGAATTATTAAAGAGCGGATGGCAGCCCTTTACACAGACAGTCTTCGGGCGGAGCTTTTGGAAAATCAGGGGTACCGGACGCAGATCCTGGAGTTTATTGACATGGAGCATACCCCAAAGAATTTGCTGATCCGAGCTGTAAAGCAGGGAAAGAAAAAGAACAATGGCAGACAGATTGAGGACATTTTAAGCTTTTTGGACACGGATCAGACTCTTGCAAAGCTTTTAGGCTATAAAAAGCGTTCATAGAAATTTTGTGCGGAAAAGGAGTGGAACATATGCCTTTTATTAATTCAAAGGTTACTCTTCCTCTTAAGGAAGAACAGAAAGAAATCATAAAAAAGGAATTGGGAAATGCAATTGCATTAATCCCGGGCAAGTCTGAGACCTGGCTTATGGTTGGGTTTGAGGACCGCTGCTCCCTTTATTTCAGGGGAGAGAAAAAGGAAAAGGCGGCTTTTGTGGAAGTAAAAATCTTCGGAAAAGCCACCGAAGAAGCTTACAGCCAGCTTACTGCCCGGATATGCCAGATTTATGAGACCGTTCTTACCATTCCCCAGGACAGCATTTATGTGAAATACGAAGAAGCGGAGCATTGGGGCTGGAACGGAAGCAACTTTTAAGCTACGGTATTTTTTAAGAAATAATGAGCGGCTGATTGTATTCATTGCCCTTTTTTGTGCCATACTTATCAGCATAGACACAACGGTACAGATGAGAGGCGAAAAGGTCATCCTGAAACATTTCGAGGGCCGTCCCCTCCAGCTGCCGGGCAGCGCCGGCAGGTTTGGTTACCAGAGGGATTTGGCTCTCTTTTTTTATTCTGGTGATAACCGCAGCGGAAGAGCGGCGAAATCCAAGAACTCTGCCATAGAAGGTTCCGCCTTCCTTTTTAAAACGGTTCATCTTATCATCTGTGATGCCAAGAAGAATGTGAAGAAGACAGCGGCTGATTCTGGTATAGGTATATTGGCGGGATTTCAGGGAGGCGCATCGTTCCTCCCATGTGGAAAAGTCGAAAATCTGGCGCAGGATGCGAGCGGAGATTTCCCCGGAGACATCAGCAAACCGGTCAAACCCTGTTCCCTTCCGCTGGAGACGGAGAAGCGCTCCGTTTAGGAGAAGAGAGAAATCATCGGGCCAGAGCGGATTTAAGGTTTCCAGAATAGGGAGAACGGTTTCAGGTACCAGCTGGCTGAGATGGCTGTCCAAACCATTTTTCAAAGCCTGCCGGATTGCGGAGGCAGAACTGAGCGGTTGGGTTAGACTCAGGTCATGGTATCCATTTCCCTGGCGGGTGATGGTGAGAGGCTGAATAGGGCTGTTTAAACCGATGAGAGCCTTGCAGTATTCAATTCCCAGAATATTGTTGGGAGAGGAGAGAAGATGAGTTTCCTGGTCCGTGAGAAGGCCCAGACGGCTTAATGCGTTCTGCCGCGCGGCCGGATAGGAAAGCCCCTGACTTAAATATGTCTTAATCTGCTGCTGGTAATCCTCTGTCTCACACATTAAAATGGAGGCAAGGCGGGAAAGCTTTCTCACATCTCCGCATTCGCTTCCAAAACACAGAGAGTCAACGGCTCCAAGCCTGGTGAGCAGGGAGACGGCTCCAAAGGCAAAATGTTCAGCGCTGCCTGTTGCGTATACAGAAGGAAGCTCAATGACAAGATCGGCTCCGGCAGATAGGGCCATGGCAGTTCTGGCATATTTGTTATATATGGCAGGCGCTCCCCGCTGCACAAAGTCACCGCTCATAACAACAACGCAGTAGTCTGCTCCAGATGCCTCCTTCGCCTTTTTAATATGATAGGCATGTCCATTGTGAAAGGGATTATATTCGGCAATGACGCCTACAATGTAAGTGTTTTCATTTTTCGTCATAAATTACGGTCTCCAGCCTGTTTTTTTCCTTCTATTATGCTATTGTTTTATAAAAAATGCAAATTATTTCGGCCCACCTCTTGAAAATTTTGATCAAAGAACATAGAATAGAAGCATACATTGAAAAACTGGAAGAATAGGAGAGGAAATAGTTATGAAGTTCATAGTTGAGACAAGCGCACGTCACGTACATTTGACACAGGAGCATTTAGAGATTTTATTTGGAAAGGGATATGAGCTGACTAAGAAGAAAGATTTGTCCCAGCCTGGTCAGTATGCCTGTGAAGAGAGAGTAACCATTGTGGGAAGCAAGAAGGAGTTAAAGGGTGTATCCATTTTAGGACCTGTAAGAACTGCTACTCAGGTAGAACTGTCCCTTACAGATGCCCGCTCCATCGGAGTTGCTGCTCCTATCCGTGAATCCGGTGATGTTGCTGGAAGCGGTTCCTGCAAGATTGTAGGACCATGTGGAGAGATCGAGCTGGCAGAAGGCGTAATTGCCGCTAAGCGTCACATTCATGCAACCCCGGCAGATGCAGAGGCTCTCGGAGTTAAAAATGGAGATGTTGTTTCTGTAAAGGTTGATACAGACGGAAGAAGCCTTGTGTTTGGCGATGTAGTAGTACGTGTCAGCGAGAAGTACGCACTGGCTATGCACATTGATACCGATGAGTCCAATGCTGCGGGATGCGGAAGAGAACAGTACGGCGAGATCGTAAAATAAGTTAAAGGAGAAACAGTTTATATGAAAATTTTAGTAATTAACTGCGGAAGCTCTTCTTTGAAGTATCAGCTGATTGATATGGAGAATGAAAGCGTACTGGCAAAAGGTCTGTGTGAGAGAATCGGAATTGACGGCTCTCTGCTGACCCATAAACCTGCAGGAAAGGATAAATATGAGGTAGTAAGCCCAATGCCAGATCATAAGGTTGCTGTCCAGATGGTTATGGATGCCCTGGTTGATCCGGTTCACGGCGTTATTAAGGATACCAGCGAAATTGCAGCTGTAGGTCACAGAGTTCTCCACGGAGGTCAGTACTACAGCGATTCCATCATCGTTAATGATGATGTTAAGAGAGTAATCCGCGACTGTTTTGATCTTGGTCCTCTCCACAATCCTGCTAACCTGATTGGTATTGAAGCTTGTGAAGCCGCTATGCCAGGTGTTCCAAACGTGGCCGTGTTCGATACTGCTTTTGGACAGAGCATGGAGGAAAAGGCGTATATGTACGCAATTCCTTATGAGTATTATGAGAAATATAAAATCAGAAGATACGGTTTCCATGGTACAAGCCATAGATTTGTGTCAGGAGAAGTATTAAAGTACCTGAATCTTGATCCGGAGAAGGGTAAAGTTATTGTATGCCATCTGGGTAATGGAGCCAGCATTTCTGCTTCCATCGGGGGAAAATGTGTAGATACCAGCATGGGTCTGACTCCTCTGGAAGGCCTCATTATGGGAACCAGATCCGGTGATGTGGATCCCGCTGTTCTGCAGTTTATCTGCAATAAAGAGGGCAAGGATATTAACGAGATGCTGAATATCCTGAATAAGAAGTCTGGTATTCTGGGTATGTCTGGTGTTTCCAGTGATTTCCGTGATGTGCACAAGGCAAGAAATGAAGGCAACCATCAGGCTGATGTTGCGCTTCAGGCATTTGCATACCGCGTTGCAAAGTATATCGGAGCTTACACAGCAGCTATGAATGGCGTAGATGCCATTGCCTTTACTGCCGGCGTTGGTGAGAATGACGGCGAGATGCGCAAGGAGATCTGTAATTACCTGGGCTATTTGGGCATTGCCATTGATGACGAGGCAAATAAGGCTCAGGGCGAGGCAGCTGTGATTTCCACAGCTGATTCAAAAGTTAAGGTTCTTGCTATGCCTACCAATGAGGAGCTGGCTATTGCAAGAGAAACTTTGACTCTCATCTAATAAAATATTTCATTGACAAAAGGTGCGCACTTATGTATAATAGCATAGGTGCGCATTAGGAGTATTTATATGCTTATAAATTTATCAGAGCTGTTTACCCTGGAAGGGAAAGAAAAAATCTATAACTGTGAAATTGAGATGGCCGTCTATCATGCGCCGGGCGGTGATTACAGAATTTTATCTAAAAGTCCGGTGGTTTTGAAGATGTTGAATACCGGGGGAAAAAGACTTGATCTGGAAGGAAGTACAGACCTGTCGTTAGAGATACCTTGTGATCGTTGTCTTGATCCGGTAAGGAAAGACATACATCTCACTTTTGTCAGAACCCTTGATTTGCGGGATCCTGAAGAGAGAGACACAGAAGATTTTGAAGAGCAGCCTTATTTAGATGGTTATAGTCTGGATGTAGACCAGCTGGTTTGTGATGAACTGATACTGAATTTGCCTATGAAGGTTCTCTGCAGAGAAGACTGTAAGGGAATTTGCAATAGATGTGGAGCAAATCTCAATTATGAGACTTGTGACTGCGATACCAGGTCACTGGACCCAAGAATGGCAGTCATCCAGGATATTTTTAAACAGTTTAAGGAGGTGTGACCATGTCTATTTGTCCAAAGAATAAGTCTTCTAAGTCCAGAAGAGACAAGCGCAGAGCCAACTGGAAGATGAGCGCTCCAAATTTGGTTAAGTGCAGCAAGTGCGGCGAGCTTATGATGCCTCACAGAGTATGCAAAGCCTGTGGTTCTTACAACAAGAGAGAAATCGTTAAGGTTGAGGACTAAGCAGTTTTAGTGGTTTTATATCTTTAAAATTAAGACTTCTGGTATTACCCGGAAGTCTGTTTTTATTATAGTGAGTATATGAGTGTGAAGCAGATAGAGCATGAGATTGTAATACCGGATGAGGGATTTTCGTTTAAGATTTTTATGTTTGAGGGAAAAAATGGGCATTATTTCCGAAGCCAGCATTGGCACCGTTCTCTGGAAATTTTCGCTGTTTTTAAGGGAAACCTGTCTTTTTATATCAATGATAAACCCTATCCTCTCCATTCCGGTGAGATGATTTTAATTAATTCCAATGAGATCCATTCCATTTCCTCTCCTGAGCCCAACACCACTCTGGTACTCCAGATTCCTTACAGTTTGTTCCAGAAATATGTGGAAAGAGATCAGATGGTACTGTTTGCTCATTCTCTTGGCAGTGACAGAGAACTTCTTCGTCTGATTTGGGAGATTTACCAGTGTATAAGGTCCCAACGGGATGGGGAAGAGTGGAGGGCTCAAAGTTATTTTTCCCAGATTATGTACTGCCTGATTACCAGATATCGGGAAAAGAAAATTACAGAGGAAGATTTGAGGCAGTATCGCCGTTTGGATCGCCTCTCTGATATTACGGCTTACATGAGCCAGCATTACGATGAGGAACTTTCGTTAAGCAGTGTGGCGGAGAAATTCGGCTATTCACCGGCCTATTTGTCCCGTATGTTCCGCAAATACGGAAAGACAAATTATAAAACCTGTCTTCAGACTATCCGGCTGGAACAGGCCTTTAGAGAACTGAAGGAAGGAAAGAAAACAATCGGTGAGATTGCTATGGATAACGGCTTTCCCAACAGCAAGGCATTTGCCAGAGAGTTTGAGAAAAAGTACGGCCTTCTGCCCAGTAAATATAAAAAGGATAAGAAGCTGCCATAACTTAGACAAGTTTTTGGAAGAAAAGACAAAAAAATACAGTATAATGAATATGAAACAAAATATGGCAGGACATAAGATCCTGTCATTGCTGTATTTAGCACATAAGGAGAAGCAAAATGGCAGAAAGAAATGATTTCCTGACAGAGGAATACATGGAGAAGGTGGATGCTTACTGGAGAGCAGCCAATTATCTGGCAGCAGCACAGCTGTATTTGCTGGACAATCCCCTTTTAAGGGAACCTCTTACTATGGAACATGTAAAGAAAAAAATTGTGGGACATTGGGGAACGGTTCCAGGTCAGAACTTTGTTTACGTACATTTGAACCGTATAATTAAAGAGTATGACCAGGATATGATTCTTATTTCCGGTCCGGGACACGGCGGCAATTTCTTTGTGGCCAATACTTATCTGGAGGGAACCTACAGTGAGGTTTATCCAAATATAGGAGAGGATATGGATGGCCTGAAAAAGCTGTGCAAACAGTTTTCTTTTCCAGGCGGAATTTCAAGCCATGTAGCACCCGAAACACCTGGTTCTATTAACGAGGGGGGAGAGTTGGGGTATTCTCTGGCTCATGCATTCGGATCTGTATTTGATAATCCGGATCTGGTTACAGCTTGTATTGTAGGTGACGGCGAGGCGGAGACAGGTCCGCTGGCCACATCATGGCAGTGCAATAAGTTTCTTAATCCGGTGACAGACGGCGCAGTGCTGCCAATCCTCCATTTAAATGGATATAAGATCAGCAATCCAACTATTTTGTCAAGAATCTCCCATGAAGAACTGGAATGCTATTTTAAGGGATGTGGCTGGAAGCCTTACTTTGTAGAGGGAGATCAGCCTATGGATATGCATTGGAAGATGGCCCGCGCTTTGGATGCTGCCATGAATGACATTAAGACCATCCAGAAAAATGCCAGAGAAAATCTGAATGCTGCTCGTCCTGTGTGGCCCATGCTTATTTTAAGAACTCCAAAGGGGTGGACAGGACCAAAGGAAGTGGATGGAAAGCAGATTGAAGGCTCCTTCCGGGCCCATCAGGTGCCTATTACCATGGAAAAACCAGAGCATCTGGAGCTTTTAAGGCAATGGCTTTTAAGCTACAGGCCGGAGGAACTGTTTGATGAAACAGGAAGGCTGATTCCTCAGCTGAAAGCATTGGCTCCTGTGGGAGATCGGAGAATCGGTTCCAATCCTCACGCCAACGGCGGAAAGCTTCTGAGAGATTTAAGACTTCCTGATTTCAGAAAGTACGGAGTGGATGTTCCAGCGCCGGGAGCAGTGGAGGCCCAAGACATGATTGAATTAGGCGGATTTGTTCGTGATATTTTCCGTCTTAATGAGGAGGCCAGAAATTTCCGTATTTTCGGGCCGGATGAGACCATGTCAAACCGCCTTTATAAAGTATTTGAGGCTACCAACCGGGACTGGAACAATGAAACGTTTCCTACAGATGAATTTTTGGCTCCCGATGGCCGGATTATGGACTCAATGCTCAGTGAGCATATGTGCGAGGGATGGCTGGAAGGCTACCTGCTTACAGGGCGTCATGGTTTCTTTGCCAGCTATGAAGCGTTTATCCGTGTGGTAGATTCCATGTGCGCTCAGCACGCAAAGTGGCTGAAGGTGTGCAGTGAGCTTCCATGGAGACAGTCCATTGCCTCTTTGAATTTAATTCTTTCTTCTAATGTATGGCAGCAGGATCACAATGGATTTACCCACCAGGATCCGGGATTTTTGGATCATATTGCCAATAAGAAGGCAGATGTGGTAAGGCTTTACCTTCCGCCGGATGCCAACTGTCTCTTGTCTGTATTTGACCACTGTGTAAGAAGCAGGGACTATGTGAATGTGATTGTAACGTCTAAGCACCCAAGACAGCAGTGGCTGACCATGGAACAGGCAGTAAAGCACTGTACCCAGGGGATTGGCATCTGGGATTGGGCAAGCAATGATCAGGGAGACGAGCCGGATGTTGTAATGGCGTGCTGCGGCGATACTCCTACCTTGGAAACTTTGGCAGCGGTTACGATTTTGAGGCAGTACTTACCTGACTTAAAGATTCGGGTCATTAATGTGGTGGATTTGATGAAGCTGGAACCAAAATCAAAGCATCCTCACGGACTCAGTGATTCTGAGTATGATTCTCTGTTTACTAAGGATAAGCCTATTATTTTCGCATTCCATGGCTACCATACGCTGATTCACGAACTGACCTACAGAAGAACCAATAGAAATATTCATGTATATGGGTATAAAGAAGAAGGAACCATTACCACTCCCTTTGATATGAGAGTACAGAATGAGATAGACCGTTTCCATCTGGTTAAAAGTGTAATGAAGTATCTTCCTCAGCTGGGCAACAAAGGTTCCTATCTGGTTCAGAAAATGAACGATAAACTGGTAGAGCATAAACAGTATATCCATGAATATGGTGTTGACCTGCCGGAAATTCGTGACTGGAAGTGGGATAACTCTGGAAACAATTAATATTCTGAAAATATGGAGCATAGAAATTTGATCCTTGGAGGTGCCAATGAGAGCAGCCGGATTCAGGAAACTGATTACCGGCTGTTCTTTTTTTATAGAATTATATTTTAAACAGTACTTGACAATACATAGTAATATGTATAATATAGTGATAGAGGAGCTATAAGAAAATTTGAGAAATGGAGTAAGCCCATGAATGCGCAGTTTAAAAAAGGGGTTTTGGAGCTGATCGTTCTGGAGTCGATACGGGGCAGAGATATGTATGGGTATGAGCTGGTAGAGGAGGTATCCAAGGTGATTGACGTAAATGAGGGGACGATTTACCCTCTCCTGAAACGTTTGACGAATGAGCGGTATTTTGAGACTTATCTTCAAGAGTCAACAGAAGGACCGCCTAGGAAATATTACCACATTACTGCCGCCGGTATTTTGTATCGGGATAGGCTGGAAAAAGAATGGCTGGAATTTTCCCACGGCGTCAATGCGTTTTTAAAGGAGAGAAGAGGCACATGACTAAGACAGAGTTTATTTTAGAATTAAGGAAGAACCTGGCAGTTCTCAAGGATGAGGAAATAGAGGATATTGTAGAAGAATACGAGCAGCATATAGATATGAAGGTACAAAGCGGTCTTACAGAGGAAGAGGCCATCGAAGATTTTGGCAGTATAAGGGAACTTTGCCGGGAGATCCTGGAAGCTTATCACGTAAAATCTGATTATGATCAGGGGAAGGCCAGACCGGTGATTGATCTGCATAGGTTTTGCTCTGAAGGAAAAAAAGCGGAAGCCTTTGTGGAAAATGGAGCGCGGATGGCCGGAGGCAGGCTGAAAAAGATGATAAACCGGTTGAGAAAAGGATTGGACCAATTGGCAGAGAATGTAAAAAGCAAGATGCTGTCTGTCTCTGCCGCCATGAAAAGAGAAAAGATAAAAGCGGAGAAAGAAGAAAAAACTTCTGCTGAAAAAAGGGGAGTAATCGGCAGATTCTTTTCATGGATGGTTCGATGGATAAAAGCCTTTGTCCGCTGGGGAATCAGACTGGCATTTTGGTGCATTCGGATGATCTGGAATGGATTCTGGATCTGTACAGCGTTTTTTATAGGCGTTTTAGGTCTGCTGGCGTTGTTTTTTGTTGGAATGCTGGCTGTATTCCTGGCCCAGGGATACCCTGTGGCAGGCATTACAATAGGGGTTTTAGGCGTGTTTTTGTGCTGCGGATCGGTAACCGGGGCATGTCTCTGCCTGATAAAGAGAAAGAAACCGGCAATGGACAGGAGGAGAGGAGAGTCAGACTATGAACAGAATCCTTAAGACAGCAGGTATTATGCTTTTGACAGGCGTTCTTTTGATGGGAGTTGGAACCGGAATCGCCGTTGCGGAAGGAGCCGCTTTTACCTATGGAGGAACTTATGAGGCCGGAAGCGGACAGTTGGTGACGGAACAGCTGGATTTTACCTTTGAACCACAGGAGGGAGAAAAAATCTTTCTTGGAGAGTGGGCATATTGGAATGAACGAAGAGAGGGGGAGCTGACGGAGGACCCATCTGTTCCTGTTAACACAATCCGGTATGAGGTGACCTATGATCCGGAGACAGTCAATCCTTACCTTTATGAGAGAAGAATGGAGGACTATGAATTGGAGTATACGGCTACCCCGTCTCAGGCGGAGGAGGCTGTTGTTTCCGGTGTGGAAGTATGGCTGGAAACGGAGTCCCTTCGCAGCGACATGGAAGTTTTTTTGGAATGCAAGGATCATTTTCTAAGGGAGCTGAAAGAGAGAAAAATCAGTTCATACCATATGACTGGAATTGAAAGGGTGGAGGTAAAAGTAAATCCGGAAACTGTTTCTTGCATTCAGATTTCCAGGTGAGAGAACCCTTTTTGCAAAGAAAGAAGGGACGGATTTTAACCTTGTAAAATCGTCTGTTTTTAAGTATAATGGGAACATAGGCAGAGCCTAAAATCTGAAAAATTCAGGGGGAGTTTACTTATGGAGAATCATTATGTAAAATTACAGACCCCAGGCTGCAACGTTCCGCTTAAGGTGTTAAATGGCCACTTTGCCACCAACCACTCTCATATCAATTATTACATAGATATGACAACCTTAAAGACCAGGCAGAGTGAAGCCCAGGAAGTTGCTAAGAACCTGGCGGGGCGGTATCTGTACAATACGGTGGTGGATACCATTGTATGTCTGGATGGCATGCAGGTAGTGGGGGCCTATCTGGCAGAGGAGCTGACAAAGGCGGGGGTTATGTCTATGAATGCTCATAAGACTATTTATGTAGTGACCCCGGAATATAACAGCAACAGCCAGATGATTTTCAGAGATAATCTGATTCCCATGATCAACGGAAAGCATGTGGTGCTTTTAATGGCCTCGGTTACAACTGGCAAGACCATTAACAAGGGGATGGAGTGTATTCAGTACTATGGAGGAAATCTTCAGGGAATCGCCGCTATTTTCAGCGCAATAGAGGAGGAAAACGGAGCGCACATTAACTCTGTATTTCACACCAGCGATATTCCTGATTACAGAACTTACGACTACAGGGAATGCCCTTATTGTAAGCAGGGAAAGAAAATAGACGCTTTGGTAAACGGATATGGATATTCAAAGATATAAGGAGAAGGGAAAGGATAAGATTAGAAGAGCCGGCAGTTCATAACACTGCCGGCTCTTCTGCCTTTTGTATGATTTATATGGAAACCTGAATTCGGGTCCCTTCCAGGAATCCCTGGAATTCTTGAAAGTAGGTTTCCTCAACTTTTCTCATGAAAACAGTAATCGTATCTTCTGACAGGCGAAGAAGAATGTGAATGGAACCGACGCTTTCGTCTGCAATCTGAACCGGAAGATAGAGACTGTCATGAGAAGTCCATATAGCCTTAGTGGCGATACGCTGATTGTATCCGCTCAGCTGACCGGTCAGTGCTTCTGTAAATGAAAATGGTATGCGCCAGTTTGTGCCGCCTTTTTCTAAAATCAGATGACCATCCTTGGTGTTAAAGGAAAGGTGAAGCTGGGAAAATCCTTTTGGATTATCTGATATTTTATAGGATACATTCCAGTCTGCAGGCGGATTAAAGGAGTGAGAAAACTTTTTGCCGGACTCTTCTAAGAAAGGAGCCAGGCATTGGTGCACCAGATTGAGAAGAATCTGAGTGCCGCCTTTTATATTTTGAGTGTCTGCAGTGGTTACGAGCACTAGATCAATCTGAGGATAAAAGAGAACGTACTGGCCGCCCATACCGTACATGGCGAAGCCGTCACGAATCTGCCAGAACTGGTATCCGTAGCCGACCCGCTCATCTAAGGTCTGACCTGTATGGAGGGTTGGAACCTGAAAAGATACGGCTTCCCTCAGATAGCGGGCAAAGGAGCCTTTACCCTTCAGAATGGTATCCATACAGTATCGGCCTGTTTTCAGAAGATCAGAGGGCAGCGCCATCAGTCCGGAACCGCCCATTTCCGTACCGAAGGGATCGGTTATAATATAGGCCTGAGATGAAAATCCAATGGAATCTAAAAACTGTTCTCTCAGGTAATCCAGAACTCCCTTTCCAGTGACCTTTTTCACCAGAGCAGCCAGAGTATGGCTGGAGGAGGTGTCATAGAGGAAAATCTGGCCGCTTCTGTGAGTTGGAGGTGTAATGAAAAAGCTTTCTACCCAGTTCTTGCTCATATCTGCCTTATAGGTGGTGCCGGAATGGCAGGTTTCCATGGCGAGCATGTGCCGGATTGTCATGTTTTTCAGCCAGGGATGAATGGGCTGCAGGCAGTATTCAGGAAAATAGCCGGTGATTCTGTCATCCAGCGAAATCTTTCCCTCTGCCTGAAGACAGCCTATGGCCAGAGAGCAGAAGCTCTTTGTAATGGAAAACATGCGGTGCAGATCACAAGAAGTATAGGGTGGAGCATATTGTTCTGCAATTATGCTTCCGCCGCAGTCCGCCAAAAGGCTGTGGATAAAAATTTCGGAGGCATTTAAATTCTCCCAAAGGGAAGCCATGGCCTTGGATAGATTCCTGTTATTTTGCATTTACTTTGTCCCTCATTTCTTTTGGCGAAACGCCAAAATTTTTCTTAAACGCTCTCCGGAAGGAGGCGGCGTTGTTGTAGCCAAGATACTGGTAAAGGGTGGACAGGCTGGTATCTGATTCTAAAATCATTTCCTTGGCCTTTGCCATTCGAAGCCTTTCCAGATAAGTAGAGAAGTTCTCGGAAACTTCCTTTTTAAACAGATAGCTGAAATAGTTTTCTGAGATACCAAATTCATCGGAAATCTTTGTCAGACACAGGTTGGGATCATGATAATTCTGATTGATGTACTCCTGAATTTTCAAGATCATATCATTTCCCTCCGTCTCAGTACCGCATACATCGCACAGCTCAAGAGCAATGGTTTTCAGACTGGACAGACTCATTTCCCCTTCAAACTGCTTGTCAACTAAATCCAAAATTTTAAGCTTGTCACTTTCTAATGAAGCGGTATCGATGTTATGGCGTTTCTTAAATACTGTGCTTCTGATATCAGAAATAAGCCACCGCTGCTGATTGTAGGCAAGGCTCCTTTTCACTGTATTTTCGTTATGAATAAGCTTAAACAGCTCGCTGACCTGCTCCTTGTTGCCTGTAGATATAAATCCGCTCAGCTGAACAGAAAGGCTTTCCGGATAGTAGTAGACGTCACTGGAATTGGCATAGTCTGTACAGCTTAAAATGTATTTTTCTGCAGTTGTAATGGATTTGGCATCCTTAGCCTGCTGATAGGATTTCCAGGTATAGGAGATCAGGCCGTTTCTGCCTCCAAGTCCTCCGTATATCACGATTCCATAGTTTGTCAGAAGCTCTTTGTGCAGGGAAATGAAAATTTCTCTGTCTCTGTTTACTACCTGCTCATAGGGAAGCGTTTTATCTGAAGCAATTAATATGGCAAAAGTTCGGTCAGAAGGCTTATAGATGTATCCCGTATCCGGATAATGCCTTTGAAGGGCTTCACGAACCAGCATATCATAGTTTTGAATACAAAGCTCCATATCGTCCGCGCTGATATTTGATTCCTCCGATGGAAATACTTCTGTGTAGAGAACGTGGAACTTCATATCCGGACGGTCCAGACCAAGCTGCTGCATAATATACTGCATCTCATCATTGGAAGTAACGCTGCCCTCCATAATTCGGCGCATATAGGACTCGATTACTACAGGCTTCTGTTTCTCTACCAGCAGATTAAGAGAGGAGGCGAGAGACTCTTTTACTATAAGCTCTTTGGAAAGATTGGTCAGTTTTCGGTTTCCCATAAATGAGAACACAAAGGAGACAATTACGCCAAAAGCCAGAGCCACAAAAGCAATGGCTGTGAAAAGTCTCTGGTATGAGGAGATCGAATAGTAGGCTTCGTTTTCCGGCTGGACCATGTAGTACGTCCAGTTATTGTAAGGAGAGGCAGCTTGCGTTACCAGCATGCCCTCATTGTCCGCTGAGAGATAGCTGGAAATACCATCGTCATAATCAAGATTTCCCAGCATGGACTGATCGGGTGTCTGGTCCTTAGGAGATAAAAAAAACATCTGAGTACCATTTTTATCATAGGCAACCAGATATCCATCGCTGTAAAGATTTATGCTGGAAAAAAGGTCCATAAGACGCTTATAATCAAACTCATAAAACAAAACCGACTCTGCTTCCGTAGAAGTCAAAGGTGAACTGGACAAAGGATATAGATAAGCATAACTCATTCCCTCTCTTTCGGAGGACAGAAATGGAATAAATTTATTCCAATAAGTATGATCTAATATATTTGCCGAGAACTGCATTGGTTTAATCTGGTATCTGTATGTAGTATATAAATCGAACTCTGAAAAAAGTGAGGAAGAGATAATGTAGTTGGAATTCTTCATATATATAAAGGAGTTTGTAATAGGAAGAAGAACCTCCAACGGCGTCATAGTTTTCAGGCTCAGCTGGGTCTCATAGGCCAGATAATAAAAATCGGACCCTTCGTTTCCTTTCAGCCCTGACAGGGTATTAAAATAGGTATTGCTTGTGACCTGCCTTGCAGATGCATTCATCAGCTTCATGGAATTGTCAAACTGGGTAATGGAGGATGACAGAGCAAGGCGATTCTGCTGATGAATTCCTTCTTTCACCTGCTTATAAGATGTCTGATACAAAACAACCCCAATGAGTAAAACAATAGCCAGAATAATAACATAAGAAAGCAGAAAATGATTCTTCAGTCTTCTGCTGTTTTTGCGTGCTTTTAATAGAGTGTACTTTTTCATAATTACCGATCCTTTTCTTTGTATAAAGAGATTATAGTAGGAAAAATAGTTAAAATCAATAAAAAGCGGGAAAAAAATTAAATTCTGCGCAGTAGCAGTAAAAAATGTACTCTGAAAAAATGTATCTTTTGTGATTTAGTGTTTCGTGAAAGCATTATAAAAAATTGACAAAATGACGGGGAAGAAACCACAAAAACCGCTCTTTTAGATAAATGTGAACAATAATATGAAAAAATGTGCGTTGATATCGTTTCCATATGGTGTTATGATGGCAGTGTGAAAAAGGTGTGCACCTAAAATAAAAGAAATCCAGGGAGGTATAAAATGAGAGTTAAGAAAATGCTTGCAGCTGGTTTGGCTGTAACAATGACAGCTTCTGTTGCTTTATCAGGCTGTTCTTCTTCTTCCGATTCTGCAGATACAACAACTGCTGCAGGCGGTACCACAACAGATTCCGGTGATGCGGCAGCATCTGAGGACGGAATTGAGAAGCCGGAAAAAATTACCATTATGGTAGATGGTACTGTTACTACAAAAGCAAATGACAGAGATGCTTTTGAAGCAAGATGGGAAGAACTGACTGGTATTGATCTGGAAATCATTCAGCCAGACCATGACGCTTACATGGATGTAGTAGGACAAACCTTTGCTTCCGGTCCAGAGAACTGGCCAGACGCTATGATTCTTTCTTCTTCCTATTATACAGGTTATGCAGAAGAGGGTGCGCTTTGGGATATGACAGACGCATGGGAGAATTCTGAATTAAAGGCCTCCGGACGTGTAACAGGCGAGGATGTTATTGAAAATATGAAGATCGACGGACGTCTTTACGGATTCCCAGTTACCAGAGGTAACGGCTGTATTACATATGTAAAGAAAGCTTGGCTTGATAATGTAGGTATGGAAGCTCCTACAAACTATGAAGAGTACATCGCGATGCTGGATGCCTTCACAAACGGCGATCCTGACGGCAACGGTGTAAACGGTGATACTTACGGAGTTTCCGCTGCTGGTATCATTGGAACAGAGGCACCATATGTAAACTATTTGCCTGAGTTTTATCAGGATGCTTATCCTTCCTTTGTTCAGGGCGAGGACGGCGTTTGGTATGACGGATTTACACAGGACAACTTTAAAGACGCTCTTACAAGACTGAGAGATGCTTATGCAGCTGGCTATATTGACAAAGAGACACTGACCAACGGTACTAATGACTGCCGTAACAAGTTCTATGAGGATAAGTACGGCGTATTTACCTATTGGGCAGGTACATGGAATACTAACTTAAAGACGAACTTGGAAGCTAACGGAAGAGACGGCGAGTTAATTCCATTAGAGCCGATCGCAGAGGTAGGTACTTACATTGAAAGAACTCCACCAGTATGGGCAATCACAGCTGCATGTGAGAATCCTGAAGGCGTATTTAAGTATCTCATCGAATCTATGCTGGATGGCGGAGATATGCAGACATTATGGAGCTATGGTGTAGAGGATGTTCACTGGTCAACAAAGGCTGAGACAGTTCTGGATCAGTCCTATGATGAAGGTGTATTCCACTTTGAGGAGAGCTTAGAGAAGCCAGGAACTGCCTATACAAAACAGCACATCGATCCGATGCTGGCGATTGCAAGTTGGGATGGTGACCCTGGAAAGGATGCCATTGCAGAGGAAGCAGCGAACTCACAGCAGATCTTTAACGATAATTGCCGCCAGGCACAGATCGTTCCGTCTACTGAAGTTATGGCTACTTACAATGGAGATCTGACAACATTAAAGAACTCTATTATCGCTGATGTAGTAGTTCAGGGTGTATCCATTGACGAGGCATTTGCACGCTTTGAGTCTGAAGGCGGTGCTGAGTGGTCTCAGATGATTGTTGATTCTTTAAATGAATCTGCAAACTAAGTCAGGAAGGTATCATATGAGTAATAAAGGAAAGGCGCCTGCAGCAAATGCTGCAGGCGGAAATAAGCGTCCTCTGCTTGTATCGCTTTATTATTACAGAGGATTTTATATCATGTTCATACCGGTGCTTATTTTTGCCATAGTATTCCATTACCTGCCTATGGTTGGTATCCGGTACGCATTCTGTTCCTATAAAGGAATTAAAGATCCGGTGTTTATCGGACTTCAGAACTTCCAGAAAATGTTCAGCATGCCAGGCTTCTGGAGTGCTTTCAGCAACACAATTGTCATAAGTGTAGTAAAGCTGCTTTTAAATACATTCATGGCTGTTGCTCTTTCTCTTATGCTGAATGAGCTGCGCTATCTGAAATTTAAAAAAGTGGCCCAGACAATTGTCTATCTGCCTCACTTTATGTCATGGGTAGTTACCGCTTCTGTATTTACCTTGATTCTGTCTCCGACAAATGAAGGTTTGGTTAATGCTATTTTAATGAAGCTGGGTATTATTGATGAGGGAATTTATTTCCTCGGTTCACAGGACTGGTGGCGTCCAATGTACTACGTGATCAACGTATGGAAGGATACCGGCTGGGGAACCATTATCTTTATGGCTACTTTATCAGGTATTAACCCTGAATTGTATGAAGCGGCTTCCATGGATGGTGCTGGACGCTGGAATCGTATGAGATATATTACGCTGCCTGCTCTCAGTAATACAATTATGACTGTTTTGATTCTGAATCTTGCAAAGATTATGAATCTGTTCGAGTCTGTATTCGTACTGCAGAATGATGCGGTTATTAAGCAGTCTGATGTTCTTCAGACTTATATTTACACACAGACATTTAACTCAGGAGCTCTTCCGGATTATGGCTATACTACAGCAGTAGGTCTTGCTTCTTCTATAGTAGGCTGTATCTTGGTTCTTGTCTGCAACCGGGCAAGCTATAAGATACGCGGAAGAGGTATTGTATAAGGAGGGGGGACAAACATGAAAAGAAAAACAAGTGCATTCGACATTGTGTTGGTGCTGATATTCGTGCTTATCTCTTTGATCATGATTATCCCCATCTACAAAGTCCTGATTGACTCTTTTGATTTGAAGACAGCTTATGGTATGAAGCTGTTTCCAGAAGAATTTGGTTTAGCCGGATATAAGTCCGTATTTACTAATCCTACACTGTACAGACCGTTTTTGGTATCTTGTCTTACAACAGTAGCAGGTACCTTCTGTGGTCTTGCAATTTCCACTTTGGGTGCTTACGTACTGATTCAGTGGAAAATGCCAGGAAGAACTTTATTTGCAAATCTTTTGCTGTTCACCATGATCTTTAATGGTGGTATGATTCCTACCTACCTGGTTATGCAGAGTCTGCATTTAACCAATACTTTATGGGTAGTTATCCTTCTTCCGGCTATTAACGTTTATAACCTGGTTCTGATGAGGAACTTCTTTGAAGGAATTCCTGCCAGCTTGTTCGAGTCTGCTGAAATGGACGGATGTTCTCCAATGAGAATTTTCTTCCAGATCGTGCTTCCTCTTTCAAAGGCTGCTTTGACAGCAATTGGTCTGATGTTCGCCGTTACATACTGGAACGATTACACCAATTACAAGCTGTATATTACAAATGAGAACCTTTATAACTTCCAGATGAAGCTGAGATCTGTTATAATGGGTAGTGATTTGCCCACAGCAGTTGGAGGCGCTACCGAGAATACAGTAAAGAACGCAGCGGTTATCGTGGCAATTCTTCCGTTCATGATTATTTATCCGTTCTGCCAGAAGTACTTTATTCAGGGTGTTAATATCGGAGCTGTAAAAGAATAATAGCGGCATCCGACAAAAAGGGCAGAGTATTCTGCCCTTTTTTACGCTACAGGAGCAAATTCCTATGAAAAATATGGAGGTAAATTCAAATGTATCAAAACCCGATTCTGTATGCCGACTATTCGGATCCTGATGTGATCAGGGTAGGAGAAGATTACTACATGGTAGCTTCCTCCTTTACTTATCTTCCAGGTGTTCCTCTTCTGCATTCCAAAGATTTGGTTCACTGGGAGATTATTAATTACTGTGTCCCATCTCTTCCTTTCAAAAAGTATGACCGTCCATCCCACGGTTCAGGTACCTGGGCTCCATCTATCCGCTACCATGAGGGAACTTTTTACGTTTTTGTTCCCCTTCCAGACGAAGGAATTTTTGTGGCACGGTCAGAAGATCCCTATGGTGAATTTCAGCTAAACTGTATTCAGGAGGCAAAAGGGTGGATTGACCCCTGTCCATTCTGGGATGAAGATGGAAAGGCCTATATGGTATTTGCCTATGCGAGAAGCCGCTGCGGCATCAAGCACAGGCTGGCTATGGTGGAAATAGATCCTCAGTGCAGAAAACTTCTGGGGGAACCGAAAGTGATTTTTGACGGCGAGCAGATGGGACCTACCACCGAGGGGCCTAAGATGTATAAGTATGAGGGTTGGTACTATATTCTTATGCCTTCAGGAGGTGTTGCAACAGGCTGGCAGTCTGCACTGAGAAGCAAACAGGTGTGGGGGCCTTATGAGTATAAAATTGTAATGCATCAGGGAAATACAGAAGTGAATGGACCTCACCAGGGCGGCTGGGTTACAGGTGTAGATGGACGTCACTGGTTTGTTCACTTTCAGGATGTAATTGAATTGGGAAGAATTACTCATCTTCAGCCGATGTGCTTTAATGAGGGCTGGCCGTTTATTGGAAGTGAGCAGAACGGAGACGGAATCGGTGAACCAGTGAAGGAATGGCATCTGCCTGCAGAAGGGCAGCCTTGTTATGAGATTGCTCAGTCTGATGATTTTAAGGGAGAGAAGCTGGGGCTGCAGTGGCAGTGGCAGGCAAATCCCAAGGAAGTTTACTATTCTCTGAAGGGTGACGGAGGTTTAAGGCTTAACTGCCTTTCCAATGATACCAGAGATAATCTGTTGTGGTACGCACCTAATGCGCTGACTCAGATTCCTCAGCATCGGGCGCTGTCTGTAGTGACAAAGATCCGCCTTCAGGGAGAGAAAGAGGGAGATATGGCGGCTGTTGGTATGATCGGCCACCGTTATGCTTATTTAGGCCTTCAGAAAACAGAAGAGGGAAATCAGCTTGTTCTTTACTCTGGTGTAGTAACTAATAAGGAGTATGAGGGGGAAGCCGAGGAAACTGTAGAGGCAGTCTGCCCTTATGATCAGGACACGGTTTACTTAAGAATGGAGCTGTTCCCAAATAAGGTATACCGATTTGCATGGTCTTCTGATGGCATCCGTTTTACGGACATTGGGGGAAATCAGCCTCTTTTCCGGGCCACTTGGACAGGAGCTAAGCTTTGTTTATGGAGTGCAAACAAAAACAATGTGATTTCAGAGGGGTATGGAGAATATGAATTTGTACACATCGAAGACAGAAGCCGCAGCCAGGAAAACCTTTAATGCTGCCAAGACAGGAGAAACTGCTGTTGTCATGGAAATGATTGACCGCTCTTTTAATACTGAGGATTGTGACGAGGAGGGAAACAGTCTTCTCCACTATGCGGTAGAGGGCGGAAGCCTGGAGCTTATAAAATATTTGGTAGAACAGTGTGCCATGGATCCTACCTGGGCCAATCTTCATATGGTAACCCCCTATGATCTGGCAGCAGTTCTTGCGGGACAGGATCCGAGTAAGGCGGAAATCAGAGATTACTTTCAACAGGTGTGCGGATTTTCAGATCAGGAGTGCTATCGCAATCCTGTATGCAGGGGTATGCATGCGGATCCCAGCATTGTCCGTGTGGGAGAAGACTATTACATGGTAAATTCCAGTTTTGTTTACTTCCCCTGCATCCCCATTTCTCATTCCAAAGATCTGGTTCACTGGGAGGTAATCGGTCACGCGGTTACAGACAGAAAGTGGGCAGAGGAACATCTGGGGGGCTTAGAGGGAGGAAGAGGCTTCTGGGCGCCGGACATCAGCTATCATAAGGGAAGATTTTATATCTGCGCCACTTTAAGGAACAATGATGACGCTCCCTATATTCAGACTCAAATGGTAACCAGCTCAGACCATCCTGAAGGCCCTTATGAGACACCGGTAATCCATAATGTTCTGGGAATTGACCCTTCTATTTTTACTGACGATGATGGAAAAAGATATATGCTGATTAATCGTGGAGCCAGAATTATGGAGATTTCAGAAGATGGCAAAGAAATATTAAGCCAACCCTCTATGATCTGGTATGGATACTCCGGACATGCGCCGGAAGGTCCTCATCTGCTGAAGAAGGATGGATATTATTACTGCTTTTTGGCCGAGGGCGGTACGGGTAAAGGACATATGATTACGGTTGCCCGTTCTAAAAATCTTATGGGCCCCTATGAAAACTGTCCTTATAATCCTATTATGACCCAAAAAGATGCAATTGCAGCTATTCAGTGCTGTGGTCACGGAAAACCAGTCCAAACTCCAGATGGAAGATGGTTTATGGTATATCTGTGTTCCCGTTTCCTGGAAGGAGAATGGGGAATGTTGGGAAGAGAAACCTGTCTGGATGAAATTACCTGGACCTCTGACGGCTGGCCTCTTTTAAATAGAAGAAAGGGCCCTTCCTATATGGCGCCTCTTCCCTATCCGGCAAAAAAACAGGAAATAAAGGAGAAAGCCCCTGCTTGGACCTCTCCAAGGACCATTGATCCGGAATATATTACAGTATCCCCTGAGGGCTGGGTACAGGTTAAGGGAGATGGAAAAGATCTGTGCTGTCGGGAATGCAGAAGTCTGCTTCTTCTCTGTCAGCCTGACTTTTCTTTCTTTACAGAGTTTGAGATGGAACTGGCTGACGGGGAGACTCTGACATCAGATGCAGGCTTAACTCTTTACTACGATGAGAATACGTATGTGAAATTTGGAGTGACAAAGGATCAGGTTTTTGTCACGGAATATGTAGACGACAAATATGTAAGAAGAGAGTCTATGGCCAGCAAATTTGAAGGCAAGGCAGTTTTTGCAGTGGAGACCAATGGCCTGGAAAGAAAATTCTACTATAATAACCAGCTTCTGTGGACCTGGGATCGGGTGACAAGCATTTGTTCCGAAGGTCTGGTAAAAGGAAAACGGTTCACTGGAGCGATGTATGGAGTGTACGTAAATGGCAGCAATATTTTACGCTGGAGACAGCACTGTTAAATTTAATAAAATTGATACTTATCCTCAGACCGGCATGTCCCAGGCTATGCTTTTGTTTTTAAAAGAAGGAGTGGAGATGAAAAGCTTTGCTCAGAATGGAAGAAGCACAAAATCCTTCATTGATGAGGGACGTCTTAATGGGATTAAAAAAGAAATAAAAGAGGGAGACTTCCTCTTTGTACAGTTCGGTCATAACGATGAGAAGGATGATCCGGCCAGGCACACGGATCCGGATACTACCTTCCGTGAAAATCTGATGAAATTCATTGACGTGGCCAGGGAGGCCAAGGCCTATCCGGTATTGATTACTCCTATTGCAAGAAGACTGTTTGATCAGGAAGGGAATTTTCTTTCTGGAAGCCACGGCGCCTATCCGGAGGCTGTAAGGCAGACCGGTAAGGAGGCGAATGTTCCTGTCATTGATATGACTTCTATTACAGAGGCTTATCTGGCTTCTATAGGAGATATTGGGACAAAAGCTTACTTTATGTGGCCTAAGGACAATACTCATTTAAAACCGGAGGGTGCAGTTCTTATGGCTGATCTCCTGTGCCGTGAGCTGGAGAAATTAGGCTCCCCTTACAGTGATCTTCTGACTGGAAGAATTGAAATAGAGGAAAACAAGGGATTGGATGTATCTTAAGGAATTGCAGTATGGACAAATATGAAGAGACAGAGCAGCGGTTTATCCGCTGCTACCAGAAATACGGCAACAGCCCGGTGCGCGTGCTTCTTGGCTTTTATAAAGGGCAATATCATAAGTTTATTATATCAACGTTGTTTTTTGTGGTAAAACATGCTCCCAGCCTGTTTTCGGCTCTGTTGATTGCCAATGTAATCAATGGAGCCTTGGAAGGGGGAGAAACAGGAAAAAGAATTATAATAATGAACGTAGCCATTTGGCTGGGGCTTTTGGTGATTCATCTGCCGGCTAATTGGATGCACAACAAATACAAAAACAGGGTGATACGAACGACGGAGGCCGGGTTAAGAGGCGCTCTTGTAAGAAAACTTCAGGAATTGTCCATTCCTTATCATACAGAGGTTCAGTCAGGCCGTCTTCAGTCCAAGATTATCCGTGATGTGGAAGCAGTGGAAACCCTGTCTGCTCAGCTGTTTGTGAATTTGATGAACATTATGATGAACCTGATTATCACACTTTCCGTAACAGCAGTAAAAAACAGAATTATTCTTCTGTTTTTTGTGTTGGTTACGCCTGTGGCCTCTCTTACAGTAGTTGCTTTCCGTCAGAAAATCCGAAAAGAGAACAGAGCCTTCCGACGGGAAATGGAGGAAACCAGCGCAAAGGTTATGGAAATGGTGGAACTGGTTCCTGTGGCAAGGGCCCACGCTTTGGAACAGAAAGAAGTGGATAAGCTTAAGGGCCAGCTGGAGGAGACTGCCGATAAGGGATATCGCCTGGACATGGTTCAGGCTCACTTCGGTGCGGTCAGCTGGTGCGTCTTTCAGGTGTTTCAGGCTCTCTGTCTGGGATTTTCCGGTTTTATGGCTTTAAACGGCCTGATCAAAATCGGTGATGTCACTTTTTACCAATCCAGCTTTACTACTGTGGTGAACCAGTTTACTGCTCTCATTAATCTTCTTCCCATATTGACAAAGGGGCTGGAATCTGTTACATCCATTGGAGAGGTTCTTACTTCTGACGATGTGGAGCGCAATGACGGCAAGATGGAGCTCACAGAACTGAAAGGCCAGTACACCTTTAAAAATGTACAGTTTACCTATAAGGGGGCTGACCAGCCGGTGCTGGACGGGCTGAACCTGAATATTAAAGAAGGGGAAACCATTGCACTGGTAGGAGAGTCAGGGTCAGGGAAGACTACAGTCCTTAACCTGATAATCGGTTTTATCACTCCTACAGACGGAAGACTGTTTATTGATGGCCATGATGTCAATGACATTAACTTGAGAAGCTACAGACGCTTTATTTCTGTTGTCCCTCAGACCCCTATTCTGTTTACCGGAACGGTGCGGGAGAATATTGTATATGGTCTTGATCATGTAACAGACGAAGAGGTGGAACGGGCAGTAGAAGCGGCTAATCTGCGGTCTGTGATTTCCAAGCTTCCCAAGGGGCTGGACACTATGATTGAGGAACATGGAGCCAATTTAAGCGGCGGACAGCGGCAGAGAATTTCCATTGCCAGGGCCATTATTCGAAATCCTAAGGTGATTATTCTGGATGAAGCCACCTCTGCTCTGGATACGATTTCTGAAAAAGAGATTCAGGATGCCCTTGACCGTTTGATTCAGGGAAGAACTACTTTTATTGTGGCCCACAGACTGTCCACTGTCAGGGGAGCGGACCGTATCCTTGTTTTGGACAAAGGAAAAATCAGAGAGGAGGGAAGCTATCAGGAGCTGATGGCCCTGAAAGGGGAATTTTATGAAATGGAAAGGCTCCAGATGGCGCTGAGATAAAATTACATGTTTCAATATGATGGGCCTATATGGCGTTTTTTAAGTACTTTGTGCGATATTATTATTTTAAACATAATCTGGCTGATCTGCTGTATTCCTGTAATTACCATTGGACCGGCTACGGCTGCAGCTCATTATGTGGCAATGAAGCTGGTAAAGGATGAGGGAAGAAATGTCTGGAGTATGTTTTTCAAATCTTTTAAAAAGAATTTCAAACAGGGACTGATTCTCGGCATTATTTTTACAGTGCTGGGAGCTCTGCTGATTCTGGATTTTTACCTCTGTCTGTATAAGCTGGAAGAAGGCAATATGTTCAACCTGGTGATGTTTTCTGCACTGGGATTTTTGGCTATCATTTACCTGATTGAGATGATTTACGTATGGGCAGTTTTGGCAAGGTTTGATAATACGGTAAAGCAGACAATTCTCAACGCTTTTTTTATTGCCATGGGAAATATAAGAGCAACTTCCGTTCTTCTTGCAGTGGATATTATTATTGTAATAGCCGCGGTTTTAAGCTACGCCTTTCTGCCGCAGCTTGCGGTTCTTTTTACCGTATTTGGGGTACCGCTGATTTTTGTGGTCAACAGCCTGAAACTGGTAAAAATTCTGGATAAATATGTTCCTCAGCACAAGGGAATGGATGAAATGTAATTTGTAAAAAGCATACGATAAAAAGGCTGTATTGGAATTAAAAACCATGAAAACGGCGAAAACAAAGAGTAAAATAGGACTCTGCTTTTGATGTTGATATGATTATAAATTCTAATACAGTCTTTTTTTGTATATTTGCATATTGACAAATAAAGAATAATTCTGGTAATGTCTATTTTAATGCAGCTTTTTTCGGGGACGATTTTTGCAGACGTTTCCGTAAAATATGTTTCGCTAGATTACTGACAAAAGAGAGGGATAACAATGATGAATGTATTACTGGAAAAGTTCATTCTCCCCCATGACCTTGAGCAGATATTAAACAACAGCCCAAGTGTCATTATACCGGAGACAAAAGAGATGCTTTATGATCTGATTTTCGGCAATGAAAGCACCAATCAGATTGATGTTCTCTATGAGGTAAATAATACCCTGGTAAAGGAAGCAACGGTTGCCCGCTGCAAAAACGGCGCTGTAATTAATTATACAGAAGATTATATGCGCAGAAGAGATCCGGACTGTATGAGAATCGCGGATGATCAGCCAACGGATAAGCCTCGGTTTAAAGATGTATATGGCTATGAGTTTGCCTCCCTGAAAAAAGAGACCTGCCGGTGGCTTTCCCGCCAGGAACTGATTCTTGTTCCTTTTATGGCAGGCGGCCATGAATATGGTTATCCGGCCCTTTTGGTATGTCCAAGAAACGCGGCCTTTTTTGCTTTTGCCCTTTCCCAGCTTCAGGCTTTTGTTAATGCGAAAAAAGTAAAGGGATTTAAGCCGAGAGCTGTTGTCTATGTGGCTCCTCCTTTCCGTCATACCCATTTTAAAGGGAAACAGGTATGCGTACACAACCGTCTGGAAGACCGTCATGAGATTTTTGCCTATAATCTTTATCCAGGTCCATCTGCCAAGAAAGGGATTTACAGTGTTCTTTTGGATATTGGCGAGCAGGAAGGCTGGGTAACTGCCCATGCTTCCGCGGCAAAGATTATCACCCCATATGAAAATGAGATGGTTATGATGCATGAGGGAGCTTCCGGCGGCGGAAAAAGCGAACTTTTGCAGGATGTACACAGAGTTCCTGACGGAAGAGTGCTGTTGGGAACCAACATTGAGACAGGAGAGAAGAATTATCTCCATATGAGCGACACCTGTACCATTCATCCAGTTACGGACGATATGGCCATCTGCCATCCTTCCTTCCAGAACGGAAGCGGCAAGCTGGCTCTCTACGACGGAGAAGACGGATGGTTTCTTCGGGTAGATGGAATTACAGAGTACGGCAGCGATCCTATGTACGAGCGCATTACCATTCACAGCAAGGAGCCTTTGGTATTCTTTAATATTCAGGGGGTTCCTACCTCTACCTGTCTTGTTTGGGAGCATACTCTGGATTCGGACGGTACTCCCTGTCCCAATCCCCGTGTAATCGTTCCAAGAAAGATGGTAGATAATATTGTAAAGAAGCCTGTGGAAGTTGATGTGAGAAGTTTTGGTGTCCGCATGCCTCCCACTACGGCAGCGAACCCGGATTACGGTATTATGGGGCTGATGCACATTATTCCTCCGGCTTTGGCCTGGCTTTGGCGTCTGGTTGCTCCAAGAGGATTTAAAAATCCAAGTATCAGCGGAAATTCTCCGCTGGCCAGCGAAGGCGTAGGCTCCTACTGGCCTTTTGCCACAGGCCTTAAGGTAAAACAGGCCAACCTTCTTCTGGAACAGATTTTAAGCTGTCCCAATACAAAATATGTGCTGATTCCCAATCAACATATCGGAATCTATAAAATTGGATTTTCTGCTGAGTGGATTTCAAGAGAATATTTGGCCAGAAGAGGCGGAGTAAATATGAAGATGGATCGTCTCACTCCTTCCCGCTGTTCCCTTTTAGGCTACAGCCTGAAGGAAATGAAGGTAGACGGACAGAATATCCGCTCTAAATTCCTTCATCCGGAGACACAGGAGACTCTTGGAACAGAAGGATACGATAAGGGAGCAAAAATCCTGTATGATTTCTTTGCCAAAGAGTTGGAGGCTTATGAGGTAGAAGAACTTCATCCAGTTGGAAAACAGATCCTTGAGTGCTTCCGAAACAATGGAACAGTAGAAGACTACTGCGCCATTATCCCTCTTGGACTGGAAGAGTAAAATCAGCGGCAGCTGCCAATGAAAACAGAGGAAAAGAAACAGTTTTAAATACATTGAATGAAATTCCCCGTCCTATCCAGCGTTTTGAATAACGCCGAACAGGACGGGGAAATTTTTCAGTTTTTGATTCTTTTATGCCTGCGCATTACAAAATCCACTGATAAGGGTATGGTTAAATGGTAATAACAGTCTGACAGCACTGGTAGTCGTAATCAATGGCGTGGGCAATGAAGCGGGCCTGGAAGTTTCTTGGGCCGCACAGCCCGCTGCTGGATACATTCAGATCTTCCGGCAGTACAAATTTGATGCATCTTACGGAAATATCCCGGCATCCGGATTGCGAGTGAGCCGGAAGCGTAATCGCTTTCATTCCCCGTTTGTACTCATTGCCGAAGGAATCCAGTTCATTAAGAAGGACGGCCAATGCCACCCGTTTGCCTGGACAGACGTTTTTCACTGTCACATCCAGCTGGAGAATCCGTCCGGTGGACTCCAGATATACATCTCCTAAATCAACCTGGAGAGAATCCCTGCAGCCGGCTGCTGTAAAGTCAACAGGAACCGGACATTCCTCTGTCACAATAAGTCCGCAGTCTACCGTAATTGACGGAGCGGGGAAGGTTACAGCATTTCCTTCTGTATCTTCGTAGGTGATAGACTGGTTTACCAGCTTGGTTCCGGAGGTCTGGCCGGTGTGCTGGACATAGAACTCAAGGGAAGCGCCTTCATTTCCTGTTACGCCTAAAGATGGAATTTCCCAGCGAAGAGTCCGGGCATCCAGAATGGTGGCGGTTCCTTTGGTTGGCATAATTACATTGGTGATTGTAAAGTCAGGATTTACGGTTTCTGTTATAAGAATGTTGGTAGCTCTGTAAATTCCAGTAAAAGGGGGCATATGCTCCGCACCAACGGTGCGCTCAGTCCATTTTAAACGGTGCGGAGCATCATCCCTCTGATGACAGATGCTTATTTCTCAGCTTCGCGCATACTGATACCATTC
>DXFU01000037.1 GCA_019114305.1 Candidatus Hungatella pullicola
TGGTGCTTAGATAAAGGATAAATATAATGTAAAGGGGAATCAATATGTCCCGCTTTATTTAGGGAATTTCTCTCGCTTTTTTCAGGGAATTCTGACGCTTTTTTTCGGTAAATTTAGTGTATCATAAACACCATCGTCAAAGCCAGTGATGTCTTCAGGCATCGGCTCACCGGCGAATACACAGCGGCCACATAGCTTTTCTTTCCCAGCAGCTGCCCTTCTTCCCTATCTGCCGCGGCACAGTAGCAGTCCATCACCTCCCGGATAATATTATCTGCGGACTGATACTTATATACACAGGAATAGGGTTCCTTATCAGCACTCATTGCCCCCTCCGCCAGCACAATTATCTGAGCCGCTCCCAGCCTTTTCACCTCCTCCATGTCGATCTCACAGCCGATCAAAATCAGATCAATTTTTCTGTTGTCCGCATATTCTTTCAAGTGCTCCATGGATGTAAAGGCCAGAACCTCAAAGGGAATCTGTTTCTTTTGGTTAACAAATTCAGCAAACCGATCGCCATAATTTTCTTCCAAATCATAAACCGCTATCACCCGCTTACTCATACGGCCACCTCCCACTCTCCAATAAGGACTTTACCATCCACAAAGCCATCCCCAGAAAAAAACATGCGCCTAAAGGAATCACTCCTTCACCCCCGTCTCTTTGGGGAATATAGTAAGGCAGAATCTGCCCGCTTTCCATCGTTCTGGCCAAATACCGGAAAAAGAAGACAATCCTCACAAAAAGCTTTCTGCTGCCAATCAATTTCAATAAGGCCCACAAAGCTCCCAGCACTGCGGCAGTTCCGATCACCTGGCATCCTTCACTCATCCCCAGATATCCGCATATTAAAGCTGCCGTCTTCACATCTCCCGCTCCCGCCATCCGAAACAGAAATATGGGAAACCCCAACGCTGCCGTAAGAAAAAGGGCCCCAAAAAACTTACCTGTAATTCTCAGACAGTCCCAGCTAAAAATTCCACAGCCAGACTGAATCATCATCTGAATAAGACCCAATCCCATCCCCGCAAGCAGCCACCAGTTTGGTATTTTGTGTGTTCTCACATCAAAACAAGCAGTACCTGCCAGCACCAAAAGCAATAAAATACAACGAATTTTCTTTCCTCCTCTCACGCATAGCTGCATCACTGAAACGATCACCATCAGAAAACAAAAAAGAAAATAAAATAGGTTTGGAAATAAAGCCGAACCGGCATTACAAGAAAAAACAAAAATAATAAGAAAATCACTTATGTGTACAGGAATCTGTACAAGAATGTTCTTACATTATGCCTAAGGAATCAACAAAAGTCAACCCCTTAGAGAAAGAAATACTGTATACATATTGCATTGTTTTTTCTTTTGTTTTTATTGTTTTTTATGCATTATGCAACAAACTTTCATTGACGCAATAATATATAAATGGTAAAATATATTTGGTTTAAGTTTTTAAACTAAAGGAGGTTTAATCATGGAAGCAAAAGTCTTACAAGAACTTTTCCGCAGCAGCATGCCCCTTTTTATTGCTTTGGGCGATGAAGTCCGTCTGTCAATCATTGGAGTTTTATCCCAGACAGGCTTATATGACGACCAGGGCCGGAATGTCGTCTCTTTTCTGGAAGGCTACCATTCTTCCGGTAAAATGGGAATGAACGTTAAAGAAATCACAGAACAGACCAGTCTGTCCAGACCTGCCATCTCTCATCATTTAAAGATCTTAAAGGATGCCGGTCTTGTAAACATCAGACAGGAGGGCACTGCCAATTATTATTATCTTACTATCGAAAAAAGTACCAGAGATCTCCGCGCCCTGGGCCGATATTTAGAAAAACTTCTCCCTGGGGAAACCACTTATGATGCTGACCAGAAAAGCTCTCATATTTCTTCCCGGCCGCCGTCAGAACTGCGGCAGGAAGAATAACAGCTGGAACAGCAGCCATATTATGAATAATATGCCAATTTCCAGACATACTGTTTCATGGAAAGGTTTGTCAGTGACACCACAGCCAATAAAAGTCTGGAGATGATAAAATGAAAAAAACACTTTTTAAAAAACAAAACGTTCCGTCTGCCGAGGAATACAGCCTTCGGCAGGAAATTCAACGGTCAAAAAAAGCCATTGATACGGCCAGGAATCATTTTGAACAGGTGATTGATCCCACACTCATTGACTGCTATATCTATGAGCTTAACGCGGCCCAGCTGCGCTATCAATTTCTTCTCCGCCGTTTTAAAAGCAAGGAGATATAACTCTCAAATTTTGGAGGATGAGCATATGAACAAATGGTATGAAAAAGGGATATTTTATCATATTTATCCACTGGGACTGACAGGAGCCCCAAAAGCAAACTCAGACAAAAAGCCGGGGAACGGCTTTCAGGAACTGAACCAGTGGATTCCTCACATCCGTTCTCTCGGATGCAGCGCAGTCTATATTGGACCGCTGTTTGAATCCTCATCTCATGGTTACGACACAAAGGATTACCGCACGGTAGACCGTCGTCTGGGAACCAATGAGGATTTCAAAAAATTTGTCTCCCTCTGTCACCAATCAGAAATCCGAGTTGTGGTAGACGGCGTTTTCAACCATACCGGCAGGGAATTCTTTGCCTTCCGTGACATTCAGGAAAAAAGAGACGCTTCCCCTTATAAAGACTGGTACAGAGGGGTCAACTTCGGCTGGGGAAGTCCTTTGGGAGACTCCTTTTCCTATGACGCTTGGCAGGGACATTTTGAACTTCCCTGCTTAAATCTCTGGAATCCTCAGGTAAAAGAATACCTCTTTGACACCATCGGCGGCTGGATTCAAACCTTTGACATTGACGGCATCCGCCTGGACTGCGCTAATGTTCTGGATTTTGATTTTATGAGGGAACTTCGTGCCAGAACAGATTCCATGAAAAAAGATTTCTGGCTGATGGGAGAAGTAATTCATGGAGATTATTCCCGGTGGGTCAATGATCAGATGCTCCACTCTGTTACTAATTATGAACTTCATAAAAGTATTTACTCTGCCCATAATGATCACAATTATTTTGAAGTTGCCCATAACGTAAAACGTCTTGAAGCCATCGGCAGAAGTCTTTACACCTTTGTAGACAACCATGACGAAGACCGAATTGCCAGCAAACTTCTGGTTCCGGAACACCTTTATCCTGTTTACACTTTGCTTTTTACCCTCCCCGGAATTCCGTCCATCTATTATGGCAGCGAATGGGGGATACAGGGAAAAAGGACCAAATACAGCGATGACGACCTGCGTCCTGCTTTGTCCATAAAAGATCAGGAGAAGCTTTCTTCGCCTCTAACCAAACTAATTAGAGATCTTGGAAACATTCATAAGGAACACGAAGAATTTCACGGTGGTCTTTATAAGGAACTGCTTCTCACGAACCGTCAGTACGCCTTTGCCAGAATGGGGGAACGCAGGGCAGTGATCACAGCTGTCAATAACGATAACTCCCCTGCCATTGTCTCCATCCCTCTTCCCATCCATGCCGGCAGCGCAGTAAATCTTTTTGACAATACCGCCATACCCGTCTCTGACCAGAAAATTCAGCTAACCATTCCCGCTAACAGAGGCGTTATTATAAAAATTACGGAGGAATAAGCTTATGGCAACTAGAAAGAAAGAGCTGGGATGCGGTTTCATAACAGAAGTAGACCGTTATCTATTTAACAATGGAAGGCACTATGAAATCTACGATAAACTGGGCGCCCATCCCAAAACCTTTAAGAAAAAAACAGGTATGTACTTTGCCGTCTGGGCTCCCCATGCTTCTGCGGTAAGCGTTGTAGGCGATTTCAACGGCTGGAATCCTGATGAAAACTCCATGGCTCCCCTTGGTACCTCCGGCATCTGGGAATTATTTATCCCTGATCTTTCCACTGGAGAACTTTATAAATATGCCATCACCACCAAAACCGGAAAAATTCTTTTTAAATCAGATCCTTACGCATTCTTTGCTGAATTCCGACCTGGAACCGCCTCTATAACTGCCGACCTGTCCGGCTTTTCCTGGACAGATGACAACTGGATGAAACAGAGGCAAACTTCCGACCTTCTGTCCGGTCCCTTAACCATCTATGAAGTTCATTTGGGATCCTGGAAGAGAAAAAACAGAGAAGAAAAAGAAGGATTTTATACATACAGGGAAGCTGCCAAAGAACTGGCTGATTATGTGAAAAACATGGGCTATACCCATGTTGAGCTTATGGGAATCGCAGAGCATCCCTTCGACGGCTCCTGGGGATATCAGGTAACCGGCTATTTTGCGCCCACCTCCCGCTATGGAACTCCTCAGGATTTTATGTATTTTGTCAACTATATGCACAAAAGAGGAATTGGCGTTATTCTTGACTGGGTTCCGGCCCACTTCCCCAAAGATGCCCATGGGCTGGCTGAATTTGACGGAGAACCCCTCTATGAGTATGCCGACCCCCGCAAAGGCGAACATCCCGACTGGGGAACCAAGGTTTTTGATTACGGCAAATATGAGGTGGAAAATTTCCTGATTGCCAACGCCCTTTATTGGACTGAAAAATATCACGTAGACGGTCTCCGCGTAGACGCAGTTGCCTCCATGCTGTATCTGGATTACGGCAGGGAAAATGGTCAGTGGGTTCCCAATCAATACGGCGGCCACGAAAATCTGGAAGCCATAGAATTTTTCAAGCACTTAAACAGTATTATGAAGGAACGGGGAAAAGGCGCAGTTCTCATTGCTGAGGAATCTACTGCCTGGCCTAAAGTAACGGCAGCTCCAAAAGAGAATGGACTGGGGTTTACCTTTAAGTGGAACATGGGATGGATGCACGATTTTCTGGAATATATGAAGCAGGATCCCTATTTCCGGAAGTATAACCATCACCGAATGACGTTTGGACTGACTTATTTCACCAGTGAAAAATATATTCTGGTTCTGTCCCACGATGAAGTGGTCCACCTGAAGTGCTCCATGATTAATAAGATGCCGGGATTCCAGACAGACAAGTTTGCCAACTTAAAAGCCGGTTATACCTTTATGCTGGGTCATCCAGGCAAAAAACTTCTTTTTATGGGACAGGACTTTGGCCAATACCACGAATGGGATGAAAAGGTTGCCCTGGACTGGTATTTAGCTGAGGAACCTTTAAACTCCGGACTTCAAAGCTACGTCCGTGATCTTCTTCACCTTTATAAGAAATACCCCTGCCTTTATGAACAGGATTACGATTGGGATGGATTTCAATGGATCAATGCCAATGACGGCGATCGGAGTATATTCAGTTTTGTTCGTTTCAGCAGAGATCATCGGCACAGTCTTCTGTTTGTGATTAATTTCACACCTATGGCCCGGCCTGATTACCGGGTAGGCGTACCGAAAAAAGGTTCCTATACTCTGGTTCTTGATAATCTTCACGGTATGTACCGCAGAGGAGATAAAGCACCTGTTTTCCGAAGCCTGAAAAGGGAGTGCGACGGCAGAGATTATTCTATCGGATACAGCCTTCCGCCATATGGAACTGCCGTTTTCCGTTTCTGACAAATTGGTGTTTGTTTATTTTTTATCGTTTATTTTTTCCAATTTTTTGTGTTTTTGTATATACTTTTTGTGAAATATGTAGTAAAATAGAATCACCAAAACTACTACATATTAGTTCAGACACAGGGACGGAAGGAGAGATATTTTATGGCAGCAGAGCTGATTGCAACAACCAGAACAAAAAAAGTTTATCGTGATGGAGACAAAGCAATTAAGGTTTTTAACGCAGACTTTCCAAAGGCAGAAGTATTAAATGAAGCATTAATTACCGCAAGAATCGAAGAAACCGGCGGAATTGATGTTCCAAGAGTATTAGAAGTTGGTGTATATGAGAATCAGTGGTCCATTACCTTTGATTTTATTGAAGGCAAGACTCTTCAGCAGCTGATGGATGAAAATCCGGATAAGCTTCCGGAATATATGGAGAAGATGGTTGACCTCCATTTAAGTATTATGGCTAAGCAGTGTCCTCTTCTCAACAAGCTCAAAGACAAGATGTCCAGACAGATTTCCGAGATTGAAGAGCTGGATGAGATCACCCGCTATGATATGCGCACCAGGCTGGACAGTATGCCAAAACATACAAAATTATGTCACGGTGACTTTAACCCAAGCAATATTATTGTAAGAGAAGATGGTTCCATGTGTGTAATCGACTGGGTACATGCGACTCAGGGTAACGCCAGCGCCGATGTTGCCAGAACTTACCTTCTTTTCTGTCTGGAAGATCAGAAGAAAGCTGATATGTACATGGATCTTTTCTGTAAGAAGACCAATACCGCTAAAAAATACGTTCAGTCCTGGCTTCCTATCGTAGCTGCTGCTCAGCTGACTAAGAAGCGTCCGGAAGAGACAGAGCTTCTTCAAAAATGGGCTAATGTCTGCGATTATCAGTAAATTTTAAAGGCATAACCTTATCAGATTAGGTTCTGACTTTCTAAACGTAAAAAGAGAGGAGACAGTAATTCTCCTCTCTTTTTCATTCTTCCCCGTCTCACTTCACTCTATTCAAACTGGGCCTGATACATTTTATAATAGAATCCTTGTCTTTCCATCAGCTCCTCATGAGTTCCCTGTTCCACCACTTCACCGTGATTTACCACCAGAATCATATCCGCGTTCCGTATAGTAGAAAGCCGATGAGCAATAACAAAGCATGTCTTTCCATCCATCAGCCGTCTCATAGCGGTCTGAATCTGCTGCTCTGTTCTGGTGTCCACATTAGAGGTGGCCTCATCTAAAATCAGCATTTTGGCATTGAGTACCATAGCTCTGGCAATGGTCAGCAGCTGTTTCTGTCCCTTAGATACATTAATTCCTTCCTCCGTAAGAAGGGTTTCGTATCCTTCCGGAAGCCCCATAATAAAGGAATGAATCTTTGCCGCTTTTGCTGCCTCTACGATCTCCCCCATATCTGCATCTTCTTTTCCATAGGCAAGGTTTTCATAAATCGTTCCTTCAAACAGCCAGGTATCCTGAAGCACCATGGCATAAGCTTTTCTCAGACTCTTCCTTGTAATTCCTCTGACATCCTGATCATCTACCAGAATCGTTCCGGACTGAGGATCATAAAAGCGCATAAGCAGGTTAATTAATGTGGTTTTTCCCGCTCCTGTAGGCCCTACAATAGCAACCAAGCGGCCAGGATGAGCGGTGAGCGATAAGTCATGAATAATCGTTTTATCCTTTTCATAACCAAAGGCCACATGATCTAACTGAACCTTTCCTTTCAAATCATCTCCCAAACTGGTGGCATCCGGTTCATCCTCCGGTTCCGGAGACTCATCCATCAGACCGAATACCCGCTCCGCTGCCGCAAGAGCCGACTGCAGCTCACTCATAATATTGGCAACCTCATTAATAGGACCGGAAAATTTTCTGGAATAGAGAACAAAGGATGAAATCTGTCCCACTGTCATCAGCCCGCCCAGATACAGTACAGCTCCAAACACGCTGATAAGAGAAAGGGACAGATTGTTGATAAAATTCACTGTAGGACCTACCATACTTCCATAATACTCAGCCCGGTAATAAGCCTCCACTGCATCTCGGTTTTTCTTCTCAAAACGGCTGATAATCTCCTCTTCCCCGCAGTAGGCCTTTACGGTCTTCTGACCTGTAATCATCTCCTCCGCAAATCCATTGAGCCGTCCAAGACTGGCGGAACGAGCCCTGAACAGCGGTCTGGTTCTGGCGGTAATAAACTTTGTAAGGCATGCCGACAAAGGCACAGTAAACACAAACACCAGCACCAGACGAGGTGAAATAATTACCATCATATAGAGGGCGCCGATGACTGTAATGGCTGTAGTAAGAATCTGTATCAAATCCGTAGACAGAGATTCATTGATGGTATCAATATCATAAGATATGCGGCTGATAATATCTCCGGTCTGATGCATGTCATAATATCCCACAGGCAAGGACAGCATCCGGTCAAACACGTCCTTTCTCATCCGGTAGACTACCTTTCTGCTTATAGTAATCATTAGCACGGACTGCCCGTAAGACATGGCTGAGGATACACAGTAAAACCCAATCATCCAGCTTCCATAATAAAATACTCTGGAAAAATCAACCTTGCCCTGTCCCAATTCTATGGCATCTACTGCATATCCGGACAGCAATGGCCCAATCAAAGCAAAAAGATTGCTTCCTACGGTGAAAAGCAAAGCCAGAATAAACAGCAGCTTATATTCCATTAAGTATCCGCCCAGGCGGAGCAACGTATGCCTTTTCTTTTTACCCATTGACTTCCACCTCAATCCCCATCTGAGATTTGCCTATCTCGCCATAAACTTCACAGTCAGCCATTAGTTTCTCATGAGTCCCATATCCAATGCATCTGCCCTCGTCAAGAACCAGAATATGATCCGCGTTCATAATTGAGCTGATTCTCTGTGCTATGATAATGCATGTAGTCTGAGAATACCTTTCCTTCAGCCCTTTTCTCAAAGCCGCATCCGTCTTATAATCCAAAGCGCTGGAAGAATCATCTAATATAAGAATCTCCGGCTTAGACGCAAGGGCTCTGGCTATTAGAAGCCGCTGCTTCTGTCCGCCGCTTAAATTAGCTCCCCTTACATCCAAAGCTTCTTCCAATCCTCCTTTATCCCGTATGAACTCCTCTGCCCTGGCATAGCAGGCGGCCTCTTGCGCTTGTTCTTTTGTGAGATTTCTTCCCATAGATATATTTTCCATAATGGAATCTTCAAATATAACGTCATTTTGGAAGACCGCTCCGAATTTCTGTCTCAGCGTCTTCAAATCCATGGAGCGAATATCTTTTCCATCAATACGAATGGCACCCTGATCCACATCATAAAAGCGCATCAAAAGATTGGCGACGGTAGACTTTCCTGCCCCTGTAGCGCCAATAATTCCAAGAGTTTCCCCCCGTTTCAGACAAAAACTGATATCCTCCAAATTGTTCCTTTTTTTATTATAGGAAAAGGACACATGGTCAAACTCAATGTGACAGTCTTTCTCATCTGTCCACTCCTTTTCCAGCAGTTTTAAGGTTCTGCTGTCCTCTGCAGAAAATACTTTTTCCATACGACTGGCGGACGCTGTTCCCTTTGAAATCAGAACAAACATTTTGGAAATAGACAAAAGCGCATTAAGTATAATGGTAAAATAGGTCATGAAGGCCAGAATTTTTCCTACCTGAGTCAAACCGGCATTAACACGGTAAGCCCCCACAAAAATAACTCCCACCAATCCCAGATTAAGAAACAGGTTCATGGCAGGGTTGGTAACAGCCGTGGTAATAGTGGCCAGCCGCTCTTTCTCCACCACCTGACGGTTGGCTTTGTCATACCTCTGCCTCTCAAATTCTTCTTTTGACAGAGCCTTAATCACTCGTATTCCCGCCACATCTTCCCGAACCAGACGTACAAACCGGTCCAAACTGTCCTGATACAAAGAAAACAAAGGAATACTCTTTTTTGACACTCCAATCACCACTGCTGCTAAAAGAGGCAGCGTACACAAAAGAACTCCTGCCAGGGCAGGATGTAACATCATCGTAATAGAAAGCCCTCCGATCAGCAAAATAGGAGACCGGACCCCCAGTCTCTGCATCCGGCTGAGCATCTGATGGACATTGTAGGTATCGCTGGTTAATCTGGAAATTAAAGACGGTCTTGTGAACCAGTCAACCTGACTGTTAGAAAGGTACATGACCTTAGAAAATAGATCCTGCCTTATGGTATAGATGGCATCGCTGGCTACTCTGGCCGCCATACGGTTTGCCACAATATTGAAAACCACTGCGACCACAGAGCAGAACACCATAAACAGACCCCACTTAATAATATCCCCCGACCGGTTCTCAGGAATTACCACATCTATCATATGGGCCAGCGCCCATGGAAGCAGCAAATCCATAATAGTTCCAGTAAATTTAATAAAAAAGCCCATTGCCATCCGAAGATAGTAGGGCTTTAAATAATATCCTAGTATTCGCTTCATCCTCTATCATTCCCCGACATGGCTTTGTGTTCCTTTTTCAGTTCCTCATAAAGCTGATAAAAGGACCAGCTGCTGTTTGTATCTGTAATAACAGCTTTCAAGTGAATTCTGGGAACACCGGCCTGACGAAGCCCCATCAGAAGCTGGTCAATTCTTCCGCTGGTAAAATTTTTCATAACCAGAACTTCCTCTTCAATTACCGGATTTTCAGTTTGCCTCTCCTCAAAGCCTTCCATCCCCGCCAGAAATCCCACTGTCTGGCCTGTCTGCTCTGGCGCCACATTCTTAATTCTGACCCCCATGCGCACCAGAACGCCTTTCAGCTTGGCGCTTTTCCCTGTATTGCCGCCGCCCTTTTGACTGTCCGGCTCATAGTAAAGCACCATCTCCTTCTTTCCTGCCATTTTCATGCCTCCCTCCTCTCTTCTACAAACCGCTGAGAATGGTCTTTTTAGAAAGCTGCCTCATAAAACAGGCAGCTTTCTCCTTATATACCGTAATCTACAGAAGGTTCTTTCTTAATTCTTCCCCGCTTAATGGACTGAGATACGCAGGTGCAATGTCAAAGACTGTTTTACATCCGCTCTGTCCCTCCTGTCCCAGACGATAAGCAGCTCTTGCGTACGCTACCAAAACAGAAGAGGTAAATTCAGGGTTGGAATCCAGTTTTAAGCTGTACTCGATTACATGGCTGTTCTCATCCTCCCAGCCAGTCTTTCCTGTTCGGATCACAAAACCGCCGTGAGGAATTCCCTTGTGATCTCTGTCCAGCTCTTCCTGTGTAATGAAATGCACTGTAGTGTCATAATCAGCAAAATAATTCGGCATGGTTACGATCTCTTTTTCAATACGCTCCAAATCAGCGCCTTCCTCTGCCACCACAAAACACTCTCTGGTATGCTTCTGTCTTGTTGTCAGCTGAGGGTTCCTGCCGCTTCTCACTGCCTCCAGGGCGCTTTCCACAGGAATGGTATACTGCCGGGCATCCTTTACCCCCTCAACCCTTCTGATGGCATCAGAATGGCCCTGGCTTACTCCTTTTCCCCAGAAAGTATAGTCAGAACCGCCTGGAAGAATCGCATTGGCATACAATCTGTTTAAAGAGAACATTCCCGGGTCCCAGCCTACAGAAATAATTCCCACATGACCTGATTCTTTTGCTGCCTCATCCACCGCCTGAAAATGCTGAGGAATATGAGCGTGAGTATCGAAACTGTCAATCACATGAAAGCTGCGCGCAAATTCCGGAGTCTGCACTGGAAGATCGGTAGCGCTTCCTCCGCACAGAATCATAACATCAATAGAATCCTTCATGGCCTGTGCTTCCTCTATAGAGTAAACCTTTGCTCCGGGAGTCAGAATCTGTACAGATTCCGGATTTCTTCTGGTAAATACAGCTGCCAGTTCCATATCCGGATTATGCTTAATCGCACACTCCACACCTCTTCCAAGATTTCCGTATCCTGCAATACCAATTCTAATTGCCATTTTTGTTCTCCTTTCGTAATAAACCTTCGTATGTGCCGCAGCGAATATACCTGAATAACGGAAACGCTTAGAGGCTCTTTTGACATACCCCAGTAAAGGAAGCCTGTTCAGCAGCAAAACCGTTATTCTGATCCGATAAACCGGATTCTATATCACTGCCAGACAAATTTTCGTCAGGTGTCCTTATTATATCGCAACCATTTCCCCATGTAAATTGCATATTTTCTCTTTAAGCCCCGAAAGGCCCCTTATCAGAGAAAAAGGCTGACGCTCGTTTTCATTGAACGTCAGCCTCTTATTCATACCAGCAGCAGGCAAAATCCGAAAGGCGTGTTTAACCGCCTGACAGTTATACGAAAGCCCCTTCCCCTTCTGCAGCCATATCGAGAGCAGTTGTCTCATACTTATCCAGAATCACCCTCTGAATCATATCTCTGGTATTGGAATTAATCGGATGAGCAATGTCTCTGTATTCCCCATCCGCTGCCTTTCTGCTGGGCATCGCAATGAACAATCCCTTTTCTCCTTCAATGACTTTAATATCATGAATTACAAATTCATTATCAAAGGTAATAGAAACAATAGCCTTCATCTTTCCTTCTTTTTCGATACGTCTTACTCTTACGTCTGTTATCTGCATGTTAAACCCCTTCCCGGCATCCCTTATAAGGTATACCTTTCGTTTTTCTCAACCACAATCTTAATATTATCCGGCGTTCCAATGTGTGTGGTATTGGCACGAATTGTATCCCGGCTTTCTACAATGCAATTCTCAATTACTGTGTTGTCACCGATATACACATCATTTAATATGATGGAGTTTTTAATCACACAGTTATTTCCAACATAGGCTTTTTTGAACAGTATGGAATTCTCCACCACACCATTTACAATGCTTCCACTGGATACAAGACTGTTCTTCACCACTGCTCCCGGATTATACTTGGCCGGCGGAAGATCATCCACCTTGGAATAGATATCCGGATATTGACGGAAGAAGAAATCCCTTACCTCTGGCTTCAGGAAGTCCATATTTGTTCTGTAATAGGATTCTACGGAAGCAATATTTCTCCAATAAGAATCCATCTTATATGCATAAATCCTCTTTAAGTTTCTGTATCTTACAAGAATATCGTTAACGAAATCATAGCGATCTTCCATAGCGCAGCGCTCTATCAGCTCTATCAGCTGCCTTCTGCGGATCACATAGATGCCGCAGGATACTATATTAGAGGTGGCTACCATTGGCTTCTCTTCAAAGTCTGTAATCCTTCCATCCTCATTGGTCTTAATAATACCGAATCTGGTATTATCTTCACCCTCCGGAAGTTCTGTACAAACCACAGTAATGTCTGCTTTCTTTTCAATATGATATTCCAGAACCTTGCCGTAATCCAGCTTATAAATTCCATCTCCGGCCGCAATTACCACATAGGGCTCATGGCTGTTCTTTAAAAATGTCAGATTCTGGAACAGAGCATCTGCTGTTCCTCTGTACCAGTCGCTGCTCTCCGCAGTTATAGTAGGAGTAAATATAAACAATCCTCCCTGCTTTCTTCCGAAATCCCACCACTTGGATGAACTGAGATGAAGGTGAAGGGATCTGGAATTATACTGGGTCAGCACTGCCACATTCTGAATATGGGAGTTCGTCATGTTGCTCAATGCAAAATCAATGCTGCGGTAGCTTCCCGCAATGGGCATAGCCGCAATGGCTCTCTTGTTGGACAGTTCCCTCATCCGCTTGCTGTTACCGCCTGCTAATACAATTCCTATTGCTCTCATCGTATGCCACCTGCCTTTATGATGTAGTCTCCGCTCGCCAGCAATCCATCGGGATAATCCTCTACAAGGGTCTCGCCTACGATGGCCGTATTCTTGCCAACCTTTACATTATCAGGAACAATAGAGTTCTCGCCGATTGTCACCAGATCAAACTGATAAACCTTGGGATCATATTTGCTGGGAGCATACTCTCCCACACCCAGTTCAACCCCTGAGCCAATCTTTACATTCTCTGCGATAATAGCCTTATTCACTGTGGAGTTGGCGCCGATCACGCTCTCTCTCATAATAATGGAATCTTTCACAACTGCACCTTTAGCTATGTATACGCCAGCCCCGATTACAGAATTGTGGACTTCTCCGTGAATCTCGCTTCCCTCGCCAATAATGCTTCTGTCAATAACTGCCTCCTCAGAAATATACTGAGGGGGAATAATATCACTCTTTGTATAAATCTTCCAGTATTCCTCATAAAGATTAAATTCCGGAATAATATCAATAAGCTCCATATTGGCTTCCCAATAAGAACCTAAAGTACCTACATCCTTCCAGTATCCATTATACTCATAGGCGAAGATTCTCTGCCCTGCAGCGTGGCAGTATGGAATGATATGCTTTCCAAAATCACAGCCAGGCTCCTCAGACATCTTAATAAGAGCTTCCTTTAATACTTTCCAACTGAATATGTAAATACCCATGGACGCCAGATTACTTCTCGGATTGGCCGGCTTCTCCTCAAATTCCGTAATCCTGTTATTTTCATCTGTAATCAGAATACCGAACCGGCTCGCCTCTTCAATGGGAACCGGCATTGCAGCAATGGTGATATCAGCATTATTCGCCTTATGATACTCCAGCATAACCTCGTAATCCATCTTATAGATATGGTCGCCGGACAAAATCAATACATAATCCGGATTATAAGTCTCCATATATTCCAAATTCTGGTAAATTGCGTTAGCCGTACCGGTATACCAGTCACTGCCCTTGCTCCTCTCATAGGGCGGCAAAATGGTAACACCTCCTACGTTTCTGTCCAAATCCCACGGAATACCAATTCCAATGTGAGTATTCAAACGCAGCGGCTGATACTGAGTCAGCACTCCAACTGTATCTACACCTGAATTGATACAGTTGCTGAGGGGAAAATCAATAATGCGGTATTTACCGCCAAAGGACACAGCTGGTTTTGCAACCTTCTGTGTCAATACACCCAAGCGGCTCCCCTGTCCGCCTGCCAAAAGCATGGCAATCATTTCTTTTTTAATCACGTTATCACCTCTTGCTGTTGATAGTTTGTTGAGCTTTGTTGTACTTAGCATTATATCACAAACCGTAAAAATAGTACACAAATTTTTCATATAATGTTAAGTTTTTTTGTGCATTTTCCGACATTTTTCCCAAAATATGTTTACAATTTACCTATCTTTTTCATAAGACGGTTTTTCTCCTGGTTTCCCTTGAATCAAAAACAGAAATACAGTATAATCTTAGATAAGTATGCGAACATGCAAGAAGGAGATTTTATCATGGATTTAGTAACAGTAAGGCAGATATATAAAAACAGAGAAGAATACTTAGATAAGGAAGTTACTGTAGGCGGCTGGGTCAGAAGTCTTCGTGATTCCAAAGCATTCGGCTTTATCGTTCTCAGCGACGGTACCTATTTTGAACCTATCCAGGTGGTATATCACGATACTATGGAGAATTTTTCTGAAATTTCTAAATTAAACGTTGGTACCGCTTTGATTGTAAAAGGAACTCTGGTTGCCACTCCTCAGGCCAAACAGCCATTTGAGATTCAGGCTTCCTCTGTTGAGGTGGAAGGGGCATCCACTCCTGATTATCCTCTTCAGAAAAAGCGTCACAGCTTTGAGTATCTGAGAACCATCTCCCACCTTCGTCCCAGAACCAATACCTTTCAGGCTGTATTCCGTGTACGTTCCCTGATTGCGTACGCCATTCACCAGTTTTTCCAGGAGAGAGATTTCGTTTATGTCCACACTCCTCTTATTACAGGAAGTGACTGCGAGGGAGCCGGTGAAATGTTCCAGGTAACTACTTTGGATTTAAATAATATTCCCAAGACAGCAGACGGTTCTGTAGATTTCAGTCAGGATTTCTTCGGAAAACCAACAAACCTTACTGTAAGCGGACAGCTGAACGGCGAAACCTATGCCATGGCTTTCCGGAATATTTATA
>DXFU01000038.1 GCA_019114305.1 Candidatus Hungatella pullicola
TGTCCAATGGAATGCATCAGGTGGGTTTTTCCCAGACCAACGCCTCCATATATAAAAAGTGGATTGTAAATTTCTCCTGGGGATTCGGCGACTGCCAGGGATGCAGCGTGGGCCAGATTGTTATTGGCGCCAACAACGAATGTGTCGAAGGTGTATTTAGGATTCAGGTTAGCATTGAAAATAGCAGACTGGCTTATGGTATTCATATTATTGTTGATCAGCAGATTGTTGGGCGCGGATTCCAATTCTTCTTCAGGAATCTGGTTTTCCACAACAAATTCTACTTCACATTCGAAGCCGGTAATCTCTTCAATGGTTATTTTTAACAGAAATCCGTATTTTTTTCGTATATAGCCGAGAAAAGCGCTGTCAGGAACAGTAATGGTAACTGTTTTTCCGCTGACGGAGCTGACTTTTAGGGGAAGAAGCCATGTTTTGAACGAGACATCAGTAATATCGTGTTCTTCCTTTAAATTAAGTAGTATTTCATCCCATTTTTCTTTTATCTTTTCTAACATTTCTAGTCTCCTACCTAATAAAATGCAGATGTGCGCATTTGTCCAATCTAAAGATCATTGTATACTATTTTAAAACAATTTTCAATGACAATAGAAAAAAATTGTGGATAACTTTGTGTAATGCGTGTGAATGATATGTGGGAACTATGTTGATAATAGTTTTGAATATAAGTTGTCCACATAATTGGGGGAATTGTAAAAGCATCTTATACACAATGGGAAAATATAGAGTTTTTCAGCGGTTTTATCCCCTGTATGTGTATGAAAAATCAGTTATCAAGAAGAAATCCATAGAGTTATCCACAACTTATCCACCTTTTGGGGATAACATTATGTAAATTAACAAAAAGTATGGGAAAAAGTACAGTTCTGTGTATTGACGAAGGTTTTTTCCACATGTATAATGCACCTGTATCATGCATTGTATCTTGTTGAAAGAACAGTAGCACAGGAGGTAAAAATGAATATCGAAAGCAAAACCCGCAACATGGTATTGGCGGCAGTATTTCTCGCCATTATCGTATTTCTGGCATTTACACCCTTTGGGTACATACCTTTAGGCTTTATGAATGCCACAATCATTCACGTTCCGGTCATAATTGGAGCCGTTTTTTTAGGACCAAAATATGGCGGATTTCTTGGACTTGTATTTGGGCTTACCAGTCTGTGGAAAAACACGTATATGCCCAACGCTACATCTTTTGTATTTTCACCGTTTATAACCATAGGGGATTTTGGAGGAAATTTCTGGAGTCTTGTGATCTGTCTGGTTCCAAGAATTCTCATCGGAGTTGTGGCTTACTATGTGTTTTGCGCAGGAATGAAGCTTTTGGGGAAGAGAACCTTATCATTAGCAGCAGCGGGAGTGGCAGGATCGTTAACCAATACTCTTTTGGTGATGAATCTGATATACCTGTTTTTTGGAGAACAGTACGGCGCTGCGGCCAGAGGCATTACAGATGGAATATATGGCGTAATTATGGGAATTATTTGTATAAACGGAATTCCGGAAGCAATTGTGGCTGCAATTTTGTCTACAGCCATTGCTCAAGCCCTGTTTAAGGCCATGAGAAAATAAAAATTTCCCTTGACGAAGCCTTTTTTGTTCTATATAATTGAAACGATGTTTAACTAGAATAGTCTCAATATGTTTATTGGAAATCCTGCTGCCGGACAGGCGGCATAGATCAGATTTGCTATGATAAGCTATTGTGTAAGAGGAGGTGTCCGTAGATATGAAGATGACGTTTCAGCCAAAAAAGAGACAGAGATCTAAAGTTCATGGCTTCAGAGCCAGAATGAGCACTCCAGGCGGAAGAAAAGTTTTAGCTGCCAGAAGAGCAAAAGGAAGAGCAAGATTATCTGCTTAATGGAACAGGCCGCAAGTAATTGTGGCCTTTCTTTGTATTCCTTAAAACTTCCAGTGATGGAAGAAAGGAAAGAACTGAATGAGGAATTTTAATTCTATTAAGAAAAATGGGGATTTTCAGTTGGTTTACAAAAATGGGAAATCCTTTGCCAACAGATTTCTGGTAATGTATGTGATGAAAAAAGAAGGTCAGGACAAAACCCGGATAGGTATTTCGGTAAGCAAAAAGGTAGGCAACAGTGTAGTTCGTCACCATATTACCAGATTAATAAGAGAAAGCTTTCGGCTCCATGAAGACATGCTGGAGACTGGGTTGGACATCGTAGTTGTGGCAAGGGCTGCGGCGAAAGAAGAAAATTACAAAACGATTGAGAGTGCATATCTGCACCTGTGCGGAATTCATAACATATGGAAAAAAGAATCGAAGTGATCTTATGGTAAAAAAGATATTAATTATGCTGATTCGGGGATACCAGAAGTATCTTTCCCCGCTGAAAATAAGAACTCACTGCATTTACACGCCTACGTGTTCTCAATACGCCATTGAAGCACTTCAGAAGTACGGCGTGGTAAAAGGTACATGTTTGGCTTGCTGGAGGATTTTAAGATGCAATCCTTTCGCAAAAGGCGGTTATGATCCGGTTCCGTAGAGTATGAGGAGGTAGTTCATTGGATTGGTTAGTACTCACCAAGGTCGGAGGAATTCTGGGACCCTTTGCGGTTGTCCTTGGAGTAATTATGGACTGGCTGTTTCGGCTGACCAGTATTTTCGGTATTGAAAACATCGGTTTATGTATTATTCTGTTTACCTTTGTAGTTAAACTTTTGATGTTTCCTCTGACTTTAAAGCAACAGAAATCTTCCAAGCTCATGAGTATCATGCAGCCGGAGATTACTGCCATTCAGGCAAAATATAAAGGGAAAACCGATCAGGATTCTATGATGAAGCAGAATGTGGAGATTCAGGCTGTGTACGAAAAGTACGGAACCTCCATGACAGGCGGATGCCTGCAGTTGATCATTCAGCTTCCGATCCTGTTTGCGTTGTATCAGGTTATTTATCACATTCCGGCTTATGTTTCCAGCGTAAAGGATGTGTTCCAGACTGTGGTTGCAGCAATCACAAGCCTGGGGGTGGATCATGTTGCGATGCTGAATCAATTCGCTACTGATAATAAGGTAGTGATGTCTATGGTAGGCGACATGACCACAGATAACGGATTGATCGATTTCTTATATAAACTGGATCCTACTCAGTGGAAAGCACTGGAAGGGCTGTTCCCATCTATCAGTGACACCATTGCAACCGGCGCTGAGGAAATTGCTCATATGAATTCCTTTCTGGGAATCAATCTTGCTTCCACTCCTTACAGCATGATGTTCACAGCTGATGGATTTCAGTTCAGTATTGCGGCCATTATGATTCCGGTTCTGGCTGGTCTTACTCAGTATATCAGTACAAGGCTTGTCAGCGGCAAGCAGTCCAATCAGGCATCTACAGAAAATAATCCTATGGCACAGTCTATGAAGACGATGAATGTAGTTATGCCGCTGATGTCCGTATTTTTCTGTTTTACTTTGGCAACCGGTATTGGTATCTACTGGATTGCTTCTGCTGTGTTCCAGATTATTCAGCAGCTGATTGTTAATCATCATATGGAAAATATTGATATTGATGAGATGGTTAAAAAGAATCTGGAGAAGGCCAATAAGAAGAGAGCGAAGAAGGGGCTTCCGCCTCAGAATGTTTCTCAGAGGGCCACTGCAAATTTAAAGAAGATCCAGGCTGCCAATGAAAAGGCTGAGGCTGAATATAAGGAGAAGATGGACAGAAGGGAAGAGCAGCTGAAGGCTTCTAATGATTATTATAACAGCGGAAGCGCAAATCCAAACAGCATTACGGCTAAGGCTCATATGGTGGAGAAGTATAACGAAAAGCACAGTAAATAGGAGGGGTAAGGGATGGATATGATTACAGTTTCTGCAAAGACTGTAGATGAGGCTATTACGAAAGCGCTGATTCAGCTGGAAACTACCAGCGATAAGCTGGAGTATGAAATTGTAGACAAAGGCAGTACTGGAATTCTGGGAATCATTGGTTCCAAGCCGGCTATTATACGTGCGAGAAAGAAAGAAACCGTAGAGGATAAGGCGGTTGAATTCCTGTCTGAGGTATTTGGGGCCATGAATATGGGAGTTACCATTCAGGCCGCTTTTAACGAAGAAGAAAAGGAGCTTTCCATTGAAATGGAAGGCGCCGATATGGGCCTTTTGATTGGAAAAAGAGGTCAGACACTGGATTCCCTTCAGTATCTGGTAAGCCTTGTAGTGAATAAAAACAGCGAGGATTATATCCGGGTAAAGCTTGATACGGAGAATTATCGGGAGAGAAGAAAGGAAACTCTGGAAACTTTGGCCAAGAATATTGCTTACAAGGTTAAGAGAACCAGACGTTCCGTTTCTCTGGAGCCTATGAATCCTTATGAGAGAAGGTTAATTCATTCAGCGCTTCAGAATGACAAATATGTAGTAACCAGAAGCGAAGGAGAAGAGCCTTTCCGCCATGTGGTTATTTCTTTAAAGAGAGAAAGTGCCAAAAAAGAGCACAATAAATAAAGGGAAACGTAACAATCAACCAGGGGTTGGGGCTGTCGGAAGGCAATCCCGCCCCTTTTTATATAGGTGATGAATATGAAAACGGATACAATTGCGGCCATTGCAACAGGACTGAGCAATTCAGGAATTGGAATTGTGAGAATCAGCGGAAGCGAGGCTTTTGATGTGATAGATCGGATATACAGAGGGAAAGGAGGAAGAAGAAAAAAGCTGTCAGCAGAACCGACCCATACCATTCATTATGGAGGAATCTATGATGGAGAACAGCTGGTGGATGAGGTTTTGGTGATGCTGATGAGAGGACCCAAAAGCTATACGGCAGAGGATACTGTGGAGATAGACTGTCACGGAGGAGTCCTTATTACAAGAAAAGTATTGGAAACAGTTCTCCGGAACGGAGCCAGACTGGCAGAGCCGGGGGAATTTACAAAGAGAGCTTTTTTAAATGGCAGAATGGATTTATCTCAGGCCGAGGCGGTAATTGATGTGATTAATGCCAAAAATGACTACGCCCTCCAGGCTTCGGTAAACCAGCTGGAGGGATCCGTGTCCAGAGAAGTGAAAAAACTTCGTGAGGGAATTATCTATCATATTGCGTTTATAGAGTCTGCTTTAGATGATCCGGAGCATATTTCCCTGGAAGGATACCAAGAAAAGCTTTTGGCAGAGCTTCAGCCTATGAAGGAAAAGGTAGAAAAACTTTTAAGATCATCGGATAACGGAAGAGTGATGACTGAGGGGATCAAGACAGTGATTCTTGGAAAGCCCAATGCGGGAAAATCGTCTCTGATGAATGTTCTGGTGGGAGAGGAGAGAGCGATTGTTACGGATATTGCCGGGACAACCAGAGATACTCTGGAGGAAAATATCCGTCTGGAAGGGATCAGCCTGAATGTTACTGATACAGCGGGAATCAGAGACACAGATGACGTGGTAGAGAAAATTGGAGTGGAAAAGGCCAGAATGGCTGCAGATCAGGCTGATCTGATTATCTATGTAGTAGACGGATCCAGACCTTTAGATGAAAGTGATGAGGATATTCTTGCAATGATAAAGGACCGCCAGGCCGTGGTTCTTCTCAATAAATCGGATTTGACCATGGTCGTGACAAGAAAGATGCTGGAGGAGAAAACTGCCCACAGGGTAATTGCCGTTTCAGCGAAAGAGAGGCTGGGGATAGAAGAACTTGAGGAGGAAATCAAATCCATGTTTTACCATGGAGAGATTGATTTTAATGATCAGGTTTATATTACCAGCGTTAGACAGAAAAATGCCTTGGAAAATACCCTGAACAGTCTTAAAATGGTAGAACAGAGTATTGAAAATGGAATGCCGGAAGATTTCTTTTCCATTGATCTTATGGATGCATATGAACAGCTGGGAACAATTGTCGGGGAGGCAGTGGAAGATGATCTGGTAAATGAGATTTTCAGTAAATTCTGTATGGGAAAATAAGAAAAATTAGTAATAACATGATTTTGCTGAAATGATAGTGGGAGCGGAAAGGAATTAAAATGGCATATTTAGAGGAAACCTATGAAATTGTGGTAGTGGGAGCAGGGCATGCCGGCTGTGAAGCGGCCCTGGCCTGCGCAAGACTGGGGCTTCAAACCATTATGTTTACGGTCAGTGTAGACAGCATTGCTCTGATGCCCTGCAATCCTAATATTGGAGGAAGTTCCAAGGGACATTTAGTGAGGGAGCTGGATGCCCTTGGGGGAGAAATGGGAAAAAATATTGACAAAACCTTTATCCAGTCGAAAATGCTTAATCAGTCCAAAGGTCCTGCCGTTCATTCTCTCAGAGCGCAGGCAGATAAACAGGATTATTCCAGAGAAATGAGAAAAACTTTGGAGAGTACGGAAAATCTGACTATCAGGCAGGCGGAAGTATCTGAGATTATTGTGGAGGAAGGGGTGCTTACAGGGGTAAAAACGGTGTCAGGAGCTGTGTACCACTGTAAGGCAGCAGTTCTTGCTACAGGGACTTATTTAAGAGCCAGATGTATTTATGGAGATGTAAGCAATGCAACCGGGCCAAACGGACTTCAGGCTGCCAATCATTTGACAGATTCCCTGAAGGCCAACGGAATTGAAATGTTCCGTTTTAAGACAGGAACCCCTGCAAGAGTGGACAAAAGAAGCATTGATTTTTCCAAGATGGAGGAGCAGTTTGGTGATGAAAGGGTGGTGCCCTTTTCCTTTTCTACAGACCCGGAAACGGTTCAGAAAGAACAGATATCCTGCTGGCTTACTTATACCAATGAAAAAACTCACCAGATTATTCGGGAGAATTTAGACCGTTCTCCTTTGTTTTCCGGAGTAATTGAGGGAACAGGACCGAGATATTGTCCGTCAGTTGAGGATAAAGTTGTTAAATTTCCAGACAAAAACAGACATCAGGTGTTTGTAGAACCGGAAGGTTTATATACCAACGAGATGTATCTTGGAGGTATGTCCAGCTCTCTGCCTGAGGATGTTCAGTATGCAATGTACAGATCCGTGGCGGGTTTGGAGAATGTAAAAATTGTGAGAAATGCTTACGCCATTGAATATGACTGTATTAACGCCAGACAGCTGAAGGCCACCTTGGAGTTTAAGGCCGTCAGCGGTCTGTTCAGCGGCGGTCAGTTTAATGGAAGTTCTGGCTATGAGGAAGCGGCGGTGCAAGGGTTTATGGCGGGAGTAAACGCGGCTATGAAGGTATTGGGAAGAGAACCATATATTTTAGACCGTTCCCAGGCTTATATTGGAGTGCTGATTGATGATCTGGTTACAAAGGAAAATCATGAGCCTTATCGTATGATGACTTCCAGAGCGGAATACCGTCTGCTGCTGAGACAGGACAATGCAGATTTGAGATTGATGGGAATAGGTCATGAAATAGGATTAATCAGTGATGAACAGTATGAAGGACTTCTGAAAAAGGAAACTGCCATTGAGAAGGAAGTCAAGAGGCTGGAGCATACTACCATAGGAGCGACTAGCCAGGTACAGGCATTTTTGGAGGAACACGGAAGCACTCCCCTTAAGTCAGGAAGTACTCTGGCAGAGCTGGTAAAACGTCCGGAGCTTGGGTATGATGCGCTGAAAGAAATCGATGGGGAACGGCCGCCGCTGTCCTGGGATGTGAGACAGCAGGTTGAAATAAACATTAAATATGAGGGATATATCCGCAGACAAAGGCAGCAGGTGGCCCAATATAAGAAATTGGAAAGAAGAAAACTGGATGTTCATTTTGACTACAGCCAGGTAAAGGGGTTAAGGAAGGAGGCTATGCAGAAGCTTGATCTGTATAAGCCAATGTCCATTGGCCAGGCATCCAGAATTTCTGGTGTATCGCCGGCAGATATATCTGTGCTTTTGGTATATTTGGAACAGATGCGGGATAAAAGAAGAGAAGAGGACCATCACACCGGGGAAAACAATGGAGAGAGAATCAAATAAAGCAGATTGAGAAAGCGTGTGATTGAAGAAAGAGAGAATAGAGCAGAAATGGAAAAAGAAGTTCAGGAGAATTGGAATAGATTAAAAGAGTTTGAAGAAAGGTTTACCGGTGAATTAAATCTTTTATCTATTAAATTACGAAAAAATCAAATAGAACAATTTTATAAATATTTCGAATTATTAATAAAATGGAATGAAGTTATGAATCTTACTGCCATAACCGAAATGGATCAGGTTATAACAAAACATTTTGCAGACAGCTTATCTATTGTAAAAGTGGTGGAAGATATTGGAACAAAGGACTATAAAGTATTGGATTTAGGAACAGGAGCCGGGTTTCCGGGACTGCCATTGAAAATAGCGTTTCCTCAGCTGAAGATAACTTTAATGGATTCTCTCAATAAGAGACTTAAGTTTTTGGAAGAAGTCATTGGTCAGCTTGGACTGGAGAAAATTGAGGTAGTACACAGCAGAGCAGAAGATGCCGGTAAAGATATAAAGTACAGAGAGCGGTACCATATTTGTGTTTCAAGAGCAGTGGCAAATCTCAGTACCCTATCTGAATACTGTATACCATTTGTGCAGCCAGGGGGATATTTTATACCATACAAATCGGGAAAAGTTCAGCAGGAAATAGAAGAGGCAAAAAATGCAATATTTCTTCTGGGTGGAAAGATTCATGGAGTAACAGAATTTATGTTGCCGGGAACAGATGCAGAGAGAGCCCTTGTGCAAATAGAAAAGGTCAGCAATACCTCTAAAAAGTATCCAAGAAAGGCGGGCATGCCAGGAAAAGAACCGCTAAAGTAAAACAGCTGTTTTGTTTTTTTATTTTATGTACGGTCCATGGATTACAAAGAAATAATTTGTGGGGGGGCAATGGTTCAATAGAAAAATCTGCCCGAATGGTTTCAGAAATACTTATGAGTGAAATTTATTCGTCTGAGAAAAACAGAGTTTAATAAGATTGAATTCAGCGGGATGTTTTAGGTGAGAAAATGTTTCACGTGAAACATCCCACTTTTTATGTGAAGTAAAGTGGGAGAAACCCAAGAAGGCAGGCGGACTATTATGGCTGAAAACGCCCGATTTCATTGTTCCTGTCTGACTGGGAGAGAGCAAAGCAGAATCTATACAGATTAAATGGTGAATATAAGAAAGTAGAGATGAGGTTATAAAAAGGAAAGATCGTCTGGAGTAAAAAAATAAGAAGTGGGAGAGAAGAAAAAGATAACTGCACAAGCCAGAAAAATGAGGGACAGTTTGGAGAAACAGCAAATAGAAAGAATAAAAATGGAGACAAAAGAACTGATTTGATAAAAAGTTTTTGTCTCCATATTATTTATAAAAATGAAATCTTTGACCTGACAATCTATAAGGGTTTCAAGCTAGTGCTGGCTTAGACAAAAAACATCTGTATAATTTTAAAGACCTCCTGGGGGTGTTCCAAGTGTGGGAGCAGTTTGGTGTTTTCAATGAAGGAGGTTTCGATTGCAGAATTGTAATATTGATATTCCTTTGCTCTTTCTTCTATATTTTCTATTGCCTTTCCGCCTACAAAGTAAATACTGTTATCAATTTTTTTCAATGCATTGACGATATTGCATTTGGTATAATTGCATTTTGTACTGGCATATAGAGACTTTGGAGAATTGCCGAGATGAGCAGACTCGTAATAAGTGTCTATATACGCTGATTTTACCGAGTAGGGATTGTAGAAATACTTTTGTTTAAATACCTCTGTTATTTCCTGTTTACTGGAAGCTATATGATACAGCAGTGTTCCAAGAATGGGAAGGTCCAAAATAATTTTATAGATCTTGGAGTATTTGCCTGGCATTAAACTGGAAGCCATAATACTTTCTGGATTAATAAGCATTAACTGATTGAAAAGCTCCGGATTTTGATTGCAGGCCATAATAGCAAAAGCAGAAGAGGCGCCGCTGCAGATAATATCTGTACGATGGCCAATTTCTGATTTGACAAAATCTGAAAGAAGCTGAACGTATAAAAAGTTAGTATAAGTAAGATCTGGTTTTTCTGATAATCCACAGCCTAAAAGATCAATGGTATAAACCGTGTAATGATCTTTCAGCAATGGAAGAATCCTGCTCCATTCATATCCGCTGGAGGCAAAGGTAAGATCATGAATCAGGAGCAGAGGCTTTCCTGTTCCTTCTTTCGTATAATGAATTGTTCCAAATCTCCATTTAAAACAGAGAGATTTTGACTGAGTAAGAAGATTCTTGGAGGTGGCAGTTATTTTAATACATTTGTTTAAAACTGCAGTAGCAGCAGCAGCACTTGCAGCTAATATCATAAGGGTCAATAATCTGTTTTTAGATTTCATGTTTACCTCCTGTGGGATAAATAGTATCTATAAATTCCAGGCCATAAAACAGGGCATGGAAAACAATTAATTTCATAAATCTTAATTCTATTGGAAAGGGATCTATCACCTTAATTTATGTTTGAATTATATCTACCATTATAGTATAAGCCAAATGCAGATACAATGATAAACATATTAATTTATTCTTAAAGTGAAAAGCTGGAAGGTATCACTGATGGTTCTGTCAGGACATTGGTTAAGGCACTTAAAAATGTTAACCATGAATCCCAAATGTTTCACGTGAAACATCCATGAAACATATTAGAAAGCAGATGCAGGGGAATATTTAAAAATATATAAAACTGCAGATTTCATAACATATGGACGAAAGAATTCTAAAACCTATGATAGGATAACCATAAGAATTAAGAAAGCGAAGAGTCATAAAAATAGATAAAACGCGATGAAGCTTCTAAAGTTTTTATATTTATTCTGTACTTTTTTGAGTTACCCCATAGGAAAAGTGGTTAAAGTGTGTTATACTCTAATTTGTATGGTTTTTTGCCGTTAACAGGAGAGGAAATATAGAATGGGAAGAATTATTGCAATTGCAAACCAAAAAGGCGGTGTAGGAAAGACTACTACTGCAATAAATTTATCTGCCTGTCTGGCAGAAGCTGGACAGCGAGTTTTGGCTGTTGATTTTGATCCTCAGGGAAATGAAACCAGCGGTCTGGGACTGGAGAAGGATGAGGCAGAAAGAACGGTATACGACCTGATTGTAGGTGAGTGTGATATTGACGAATGTCTTGTTTCCAATATACAGGAGAACCTGGATCTTCTCCCATCTAATGTGGAACTGGCAGGAGCAGAAATTGAATTGTTGGAAATAGAAAATAAGGAAAGTCTATTAAAGGAATGTTTGGGCAAAATCAGGCAGAATTATGATTTTATTATTATTGATTGTCCGCCATCCCTTAACTTGTTGACCATTAATGCATTGACAGCTGCCGATACAGTATTAGTTCCTATTCAGTGTGAATACTATGCTCTGGAAGGATTGAATCAGGTACTGAAAACAGTAAATCTGGTAAAAAAGAAATTAAATCCATCTCTGGAAATGGAAGGCGTTGTTTTTACTATGTATGATGCAAGAACAAAGCTGTCTATGGAAGTTGTTGAAAGTGTAAAAAATAATTTGAATCAGAATATTTATAAGACGATTATTCCAAGAAATGTCAGACTGGCAGAGGCGCCCAGCCATGGGATGCCCATTAATATTTACGATTCCAGATCATCAGGAGCTGAAAGTTATCGTCTGCTGGCTGCGGAAGTGATTAGTAGAGGAGAAGAGTTATAAGAATGGCAAAAAGAGGATTAGGAAAAGGCCTGGGAGCTATATTTGGTGATGAAGTGGTGGAATCTGCCGCTGAGGAGCAGGAAATTAGACATCACAGAGCTGTGGAGAAAAAAGAACAGAAGAAGGAAGAAGAGCGGGAAATTAGCGGAGAGATGACAATAAAATTGTCATTAATTGAGCCTAACGGAGAACAGCCCAGAAAGGATTTTAACCAGGAATCGCTGGAAGAACTGGCAGAATCCATTAAAAGATATGGAGTTCTGCAGCCTCTTCTGGTTCAGAAAAAAGGAGATTTATATCAGATTATTGCAGGAGAGAGACGGTGGAGAGCTGCTAAAATTGCCGGTCTTAAAGAAGTTCCTGTTGTGATCAGGGAGTACACAAAACAGCAGAGTATGGAAATCGCTCTCATTGAAAATGTTCAGAGAGAAGATTTGAATCCAATTGAAGAAGCTAAGGCTTATCAGCGCTTGATGGAGGAATTTGGCTTAAAGCAGGAGGAAATTGCTGCCAGGGTTTCCAAAAACAGAGTTACAATTACCAACAGCATGCGTTTGCTGAAATTGGATGAAAGAGTTCAGAATATGCTGATGGAAAATCAGATTTCTGGGGGACATGCCAGAGCCTTGCTTGGTGTGGAAGATGGGGATACACAATTTCTGTTTGCCCAGAAGGCGGCAGCCGAAAAAATGAGTGTAAGAGAAGTAGAACGATTGATAAAGTCTTTGTCTAAGAAACAGGCGCCAAAGGAGAAAAAGAAAGAGGATGAAGGGATTGCTCTTGCCTTTCGTCAGTTAGAAGACCGGATGAAGACAGTAATGGGGACAAAGGTCAGCATTAACAGGAAGGATAAGAATAAGGGGAGAATTGAAATTGAATACTATTCTGAGGCAGAACTGGAAAGAATAGTAGAGTTGATAGAATCCATAAGATAGTATCAGTGGAAGTGAGGCAAGATAATGGAGAACAGTATTATGAATTCCTGGCCTATAGATCCGGCTTATATCATCCTTGGACTGATCGTGATTACATTGATTTTGTTGATTACAACCATTATTTGTATGGTCAGGATGAAAAAATTATACCGCAGGTATGATTATTTTATGAGAGGAAAAGACGCGGAAACTCTTGAAGATATTATAATGGAACAGATGGAAGATGTAGCTATGCTAAAAGCGGAAGATAAGAGCAACAAGGAGTCTATCCGCAGTACCAATAAAAGCTACAGAAGCGCGTTTCAGAAGTTTGGTCTGGTGAAATACAATGCGTTTAAGGGAATGGGGGGGAATTTAAGCTTTGCCATGGCTATGTTGGATTACACAAATTCTGGATTTGTGTTAAATTCTGTCCATAGCAGGGAGGGCTGCTATATTTATATTAAAGAAGTTGACAGAGGAGAAACAGAGGTTCTTTTAGGAAGCGAGGAAAAAGACGCATTGGAACAGGCTCTGGGTTACAAATAATTCCTCTATTATGTAAAAAATAGAACGCAGGCAAAAGGCTCTGTGGAGAATTTAGATAAGCTTTCAGATAAATGGTAAATATCTAAATTCTCCACAGAGCCTTTTTTGCTGAAACATAAATTTATCAAAGACAAAACTCTAAACCTGAGGAGACAGAATCTTTCTGGCTGACAACGGCAGATAAAGAACTAAATGGGAGATTGGCTGAACCCATAGGTTTCTGTAAGGGCAGCGCCAATTGCCGTACCGTATTCTGCCAGCTGGGGAATAATAAAATGAACATCAAACATAGATTCCAAAGATTCAAAAATCCCCTTGCATTGTGGAAAACGGGCAAGATTGCCGATCATTACAAAATGGTTAATTCCGCTGTTAAGAGAAGAAAGGATGGCGGATTTTCCAATGGCTTGGAGAACCATATTAATGATTCCAATGGCAAGATCTTCTTCTGAGGCGGAACTTTTCACCTTTCCAAAATTGGAAGCAGTGGCATCAAGGGGAAGACCTGGAAGAGGAACTTTAGAAATATCTTTGATTTGAAGATCTATATGGCTTAAATCACCGCGGCTGGCAAGGTCCATAATTTTATTAATTTCCTGAGTTTTCAGCAGCAGGCCCGACAAACCAGTGATGGTGCCTCCTCCAACACCGATTCCCCCTGTGTGAATAATAGAATCTTCCTTCACCTGAACAAAAGAGGTTCCTGTCCCCATACTGACAACAATCAGCCGCTTCAGACCGGTGAAATACTGTCCGCCAAGACCATTGCAGGTAAATTCATCTACTTTAAATGTGGGAATGCCATAGATGGGCTGCTCAACATAAGCGCTCCCCACTCCTGTAATCATTATTTTGCTGATATCCTGTAATTGAATTTCATTGTCATAAATAAATTTTCCGAAGGCCCCGAAGAGAGAAGCAATTGGATGGCTGGCTTTAACGAAGGTAGGTATCTTAAGCTGATGGTCATCAAAACCAACGATTTTTGTTGTACTGCCTCCTATATCAATACCAATAATTAAACTCATAATTTACTTCCTTTTTTATTCTTTTATATTGCATGTGGATAAGTTTCAGTATAACATAAAAACAGAAAGTTATCCACAGTAAACCGTAAGGATTGATATTTATAATAATGCATAATTATACACAAGTGAATAAAGATACAAAGATGTGCAAGAAGAATATTTATTAGAATAGCTAATATATATAACTGAAAACAAAAAATGCTTTAAGACGGTATAAAGAACAAGGAGAAATGGACATGAATTAGAAAAGAATGTTTTTAAGAAAACAGGGTAAAAAGGGAGTGTTTCTGCCAGAAGGAGGGGGAATACTGGCCTTTTTTACATTTTATATAAGGAAAAAATTAAAAAAGTAAAATTTGTGAAAAAAGTATTGACAATTATTTAACGATAGCATATAATGTGACTTGTAAGTTCGTTAAAAAAATATCGAACTAAAAACCTATCAAACCTATTTTACTTATTTAATTTTCGGAGGTAAGTCGAGATGGCAAAGAATGAAGAACAGGTAACAGTTCCGACAATCATTGACAACGTAGATGCTTTGATCGCAAAGATGGACGCGATGAGAGAAGCCCAGAAAATTTTTGCTACCTATACTCAGGAGCAGGTAGATAAAATTTTCTTTGAGGCGGCAATGGCAGCTAATAAAATGAGAATTCCGTTAGCTAAGATGGCTGTAGAAGAAACTGGAATGGGTGTTGCCGAAGATAAAGTCATCAAGAATAACTATGCGGCAGAATATATTTATAATGCATATAAGAATACAAAAACCTGCGGCGTGATCGAGGAAGACAAAGCTTATGGAATCAAGAAAATTGCTGAGCCAATTGGCCTGGTTGCAGCTGTTATTCCAACAACAAACCCAACATCAACCGCTATTTTCAAGACATTAATTTGTTTAAAAACAAGAAACGCAATTATTATTTCCCCACATCCACGTGCAAAGGCCTCCACTATTGCTGCAGCAAAGGTTGTTCTTGAAGCAGCTGTAAAAGCCGGTGCACCAGAGGGAATTATTGGATGGATAGATGTTCCGTCTCTGGAGCTGACAAACGAAGTTATGAGAGGAGCTGATATCATTCTGGCAACAGGTGGTCCAGGAATGGTTAAGGCTGCTTATTCTTCCGGTAAGCCGGCTCTGGGTGTTGGCGCAGGCAATACACCTGTTATCATTGATGAAACAGCAGATATTAAGCTTGCAGTTAACTCCATTATCCATTCAAAGACATTTGATAATGGTATGATTTGTGCTTCCGAGCAGTCTGTAACTGTTCTTGCGCCTATTTATGACGCTGTTAAGAAGGAATTCCAGGACAGAGGATGCTATTTCTTAAAGGAAGACGAGATTGAGAAAGTTCGTAAGACTATCATCATCAATGGCGCTTTAAACGCTAAGATTGTTGGACAGAAGGCTCACACTATTGCAAAGCTGGCTGGTGTTGATGTTCCGGAGAGTACCAAGATCTTAATTGGTGAGGTTGAGTCTGTTAATATTGAAGAAGAGTTTGCTCATGAGAAACTGTCTCCAGTTCTTGCTATGTATAAGGCTGAGACATTTGATGAAGCGATTGCAAAGGCAGAGCAGCTGGTAGCTGACGGCGGATATGGACATACTTCTTCCCTTTATGTAAATGTAAATGAGCATGAGAAGATCGCAAAGCATGCAGAGGCTATGAAGACCTGCCGTATTCTCATTAATACTCCATCTTCTCAGGGTGGTATTGGAGATCTTTACAACTTCAAACTGGCTCCATCCTTAACATTAGGATGTGGTTCCTGGGGTGGAAACTCTGTTTCTGAGAACGTAGGTGTTAAGCACTTACTTAATGTTAAGACCGTTGCTGAGAGGAGAGAGAACATGCTTTGGTTCAGAAATCCTGAAAAGGTTTACTTCAAGAAGGGCTGTATGCCGGTTGCTTTAAGCGAGTTAAAGGATGTATATGATAAGAAGAGAGCATTTGTTGTTACAGACTCCTTCCTTTATATGAACGGCTATACAAAACCGATTACAGATAAATTAGATGAGATGGGTATTGTTTATACTGTATTCTCAGATGTTCAGCCAGATCCTACCTTGGCAAACGCACAGGCTGGTGCAAAAGCTATGGCAGCTTTCAAGCCGGATGTAATCATCGCTCTGGGCGGCGGTTCTGCAATGGATGCCGGTAAGATCATGTGGGTAATGTATGAGCATCCGGAAGTAGATTTCCAGGATATGGCAATGCGTTTTATGGATATTCGTAAGAGAGTATATGAATTCCCGAAGATGGGTGAAAAGGCTTACTTTGTAGCTATCCCAACTTCCTCCGGTACAGGTTCTGAGGTAACTTCTTTCGCAGTTATCACAGATCAGGAGACAGGAGTAAAATATCCTCTGGCAGATTATCAGTTAATGCCAAATATGTCTATTGTTGACCCGGATAATATGATGAGCCAGCCAAAGGGACTGACCAGTGCTTCCGGTATTGACGTACTGACACACGCTCTGGAGGCATATGCTTCTGTTATGGCTTCCGATTATACAGACGGCCTTGCTTTAAAGGCTATGAAGAATGTATTTGAATACCTTCCAACTGCATACAATGACGGTACAAACGTAGAAGCAAGATGCAAGATGGCTGACGCTTCCTGTATGGCAGGTATGGCATTTAATAATGCCTTCCTTGGAGTTTGCCATTCTATGGCACATAAGCTGGGCGCTTACCATCACATTCCTCACGGAATTGCCAATGCTCTGCTGCTTAATCTGGTAATGGAGTACAATGCTTCAGAAGTACCGGTTAAGATGGGTACCTTCCCACAGTATCAGTATCCTCATACTCTTTCCAGATACGTAGAATGCGCTCGTTTCTGCGGAGTGACAGGTAAGGATGACAATGAGATCTTCAAGAACTTCCTTGCTAAGATTGACGAGTTAAAGAAGACCATTGGTATAAAGCCAACAATCAAAGATTACGGCGTAGATGAGAAGTACTTCTTAGAAACTCTGGATGAGATGGTTGAGAATGCTTTCGATGATCAGTGTACTGGAGCTAACCCAAGATATCCGCTGTTTAGCGAAATCAAGGATATGTATTTAAAAGCTTACTACGGTAAATAAGTTTAAATAGGTTGTGAAAGAGCCGGATTCCCAAAAGGAACCGGCTCTTTTGCTGTGCGCCCGGCGGGCGCACGTTCTAAGGGGTGAAATTCCCTGACCCGCCCGGCAGTGGGAAGGGTGCAGCCAAGGGCAAGGGCGTCACCGTGAGGTGGGGGCTGAAGGAAGCCGGAGGCAAACCACTGGCCTGTAAAAGTTGTACCTACAGGGCATGATATCCGGATAGGCTGTGAAGCGTGGATAAGGCAGCAGCACAGACTAAAGTCCAATAACTGCACGGAACGCCAGCAGTAAACGGGGCAGGTATAAGTGAGAAAGAACGTGTGGGTACCCGGGGAGGTCTCATGGACATGGCAAAGACCATAAAATATTCGCCGCCATGGAGTAAAGATTGCCATGAGAAGTCAGCAGATGTCATAGTACCGGAACAGCTGACTGCTTCATCCAGACTTTCCGCGCTGGAAAAACTGTTAGGATAGATTAACTCGTTTTTAAATGTATTATAAAAGCGTTCCATAGGCGCATTATCATAAGGGCACCCCGCTTTACTCATGCTCTGACG
>DXFU01000039.1 GCA_019114305.1 Candidatus Hungatella pullicola
GCGACTTGTCCCGCAGGTGATGGTTGGACATCACCGTGTAATCGCGGGTTTTCTCAATGCGGAATACCGCCATGTTGGATACCTCCTTCCGTTGATTTTGAAAAGTGTTCGTTTCGGCGGGTTTGCGCCCCCATATCGCCGCCCGGCCTCCCATGAGGGAAAGGATATAGGTGGCCTCGCTTGCGCCGCCCACAGGCGAAAAAACAGGGGATTTTCCACCCGTATTCATACAGTTTCATGCACCCATGGCAGGGCATAAAAAAACGCCACAGGTTTGTGTAACCTATGGCGCTCCCCGGCAGATAGCCGGTCTGTATTCAGTTGTTCCCTTGAATTTTGAAAACTTACTCCTCGTTCTCCTCCATCCCCAGCCAGTCCTCAAAAGATTTTCTGGAAATGCGGATCATGTTTCCAATCCGGATCGTCTGAAACTCGCCGGAGTTTGCGAGCTTATAGGCAGAGGATTTTCCAATGCCGAGAATAGCGGCGATGTCCTCCACGGTGTAGGTCCTGTTTTTCGGCGTCTGCTTTCCGTCCGATGCACTCATAATCTGCCTCCTGTTTCTTGTCGGCATTTTGCCCATACCTGCCCGGTTTCCCTGATGGGAAAGGCCCTGTCAGACACCATTCCTGCTAAGAATTTGCTAATTTGACTTTCTGAACGCCCCGTCACGAGGCGGCATCACAGGGATTTTTGTGCAGATTGACCAGTAGCCAGGCAATACAATTTCGGATTAAACAACAAGGCAAATTATGAAGCGGACGATGTACCAAGCGGCACGCCATACTCCTAAGCGAGGGGTCGGAGGTTCAAATCCTCTTATGGACGCCAGGTAACAATGCCGAAGCCTTTGGTTCAAAGGGTTTCGGCTTTTTTTGTAAGCTGTTTGACCTTGGACTTGTAAATATTTTTTAATGAGACATGGGAGCAGTGATTGTACTTGTCTATGGTTTTGGATATAGTATAACTATGAAGTACAAGAGAAGCGTTATCTTACTGTCTGACAATATAGATGTGCGGAGAGGGGACAAATTTATGCCAAATATTAGTGCCAAAGAAAAATTAGTGAGGACGGTATTGAGTAAGGATTATATCTACCATATACCACTGTATCAGCGCCCGTATTCATGGGAAGAAAAATGTAATTCTGGAAGAAAATAACTGTAGATAATATAGATTTATGTGAAATCCGGGTTGTTTTTGCAATGAAAGGCTGGTTTCATAGACATAAATCAATTTGAAGTGGAAGGTATCTGATATGTTGTATTTGAAAGAAGCAAATATGGAAGATATGGAAAAGGAATATGAATGCATTGCTGATATTCCTGAGAATGAAAATGGATTTACGAATCCCAACGTTGGATGTTCAAGGGAGGAATTCGAAAATAAAATTTTACCGGGATATATAAATGCCGCTCAAGGGATTGAACTGCCCCAAGGATGGGTACCGGAAACAGAATTATTCTTGTGGAATCATAATGAGATTGTCGGATTATTTAGGATACGCCATTATCTTACGGAAGAGCTTGCAAATGGAGCAGGGCATATATTAAGAAATAAATTTCCTTGAACCTGTTCTTTTCGCAAGGGGTAATTAAGGCTGCCGGAAAAGGTGCAGACGATACTAGCCAAGTGAGGGGATTGGCGGTAGAGAGAAGAGATCCATGGGGAATGGATAAACGTAAAGGAGGAATAGAAATGGATTATAAATTCTGGGGCTGGGAACAGGCCAATGTGACAGCAGTTACAGATCAGTATAAGGGAATTGTCACACCGCGTGATTTATACGATGCTCTTTCCGAAATCTGGTGTGCGGATACATGTGCGCCGAGGATGAGACAGAACTGGACGCCTGAAAATAAAACATTGGGACAATGTTCGATTACTGCTTTTCTAGCCCAGGATATTTTTGGCGGTGTGGTATATGGAATACTTCGCCCAGGTGGAAATTATCATTGTTATAATGCAGTGGGAGACTGCAGATTCGACCTGACAAGCGAGCAGTTTGGAGATGAAATTCTGATATATGAGGGGAATCCAGAACAGTTCCGGGAAGTTCATTTTGCGAAAGAGGAGAAACAGATGAGATATGAGTATCTGAAGAAAGAGCTGAAACGGTTCTGTGACAGACGGGATTTATAAATTTGTACATTTTTTAATAAAAAGGCCGGAAAGACCAAATAGTATTTATATAATTCAAATCAAAGGAAAGGAAATGCAATGAAAAGAGATAAAATAGCATGTAACTGTAAAAATATAAGCTATGGAATGATTGAAGATGCCATTAGACAGGGGGCTGAATCCTACGAGCAGGTGGAAGCACAGCTTCGCTTTGGTACCGGCTGCGGACAATGCAGGGAATTTATCCGGTTTCTTGTAAGAGATATATTGGAAGATATGAAACATACTTAAATCCTGTTTGATGGGGATGAAAGAAGAAAGAAAACAAAAAGGATGTAAAAAGGGGAAGATCTGTCAGGAATTTCCTGAAAGATCTTCCCCTTTTTTCCGGGAAAATTCCCCGGAATTTATATGTTTGAGTAAATGAAAGCAAGATTTAATAGTTTTTCTTATGCACTTCAAAGTAGGACTGGCTGTAACTGCATACCGGGCATACTTCCGGAGCTGAGGTTCCTACATGGATATGACCGCAGATGCGGCATTCCCATACGGTTTCTTCGATTTTTTCAAACACATGGTCTTTTTCGATGTTTGACGCCAGCTGTCTGTAACGTTCTTCATGACGTTTTTCAATTGCACCTACTTTTCTGAAACGTTCTGCCAGATCATGGAATCCTTCTTCATCCGCATCTTTTGCCATTCGGTCATACATATCTGTCCATTCGTAATTCTCTCCGGCCGCCGCAGTCAGAAGATTTTCCAAAGTTGTTCCCAGATGACCTAATTCCTGATACCAAAGACGAGCATGTTCCTGCTCATTGCGCGCTGTCTGAAGAAATAATTCAGCTATCTGTTCATAGCCTTCTCTCTGAGCGATATGGGCAAAAAATGTGTATTTGTTTCTTGCCTGGCTTTCTCCGGAAAAGGCTTCCCGAAGATTTTTTTCTGTCTTTGTTCCGGCATATGGAGAGTTTTTGGCTGAGGGGTGAACTTCTTCTATCTTTTCAAAAGAGGAGGCCGGCTGTTTGCAGATCGGACATTTATAATCCTCCGGCAGAGTATCTCCTTCGTAAACATAACCGCAAACCTTACATTTCCATTTTGTCATGACATTGATTCCTTTCTTAGTTTCTTTTTCTGCTTTTATACCCTGTTTCAAATCTTCAGCCCTTCTGGTATAGGCAGTGTGAAGCATTGTTTCCGCCAGTTCACTTAAAGGTTTTCCGTAGAACTCTTTATAAAGCTGTTTGATTTCCGGATTTTCATGGCTTAAGCGCAAGGCCATTTTTTCATCTCTTTGGTAGAGGCTGGCAATCCTGGCTTTTCGGATTTCGTCTGCGTCTGTTTCTAAGTTTCTTGGCTGTCCGCCGCCGCCGATACATCCTCCAGGACAAGTCATTACTTCAATAAAATGATACACTTTTTTCTCTTCTTTTATACGTTCTATCAGTTTTCTGGCATTTTGTGTACCATGTACAGCAGCCACATGAATCTTTATTCCGGCAATTTCTACACTGGCTTCCCGGATCCCCTGGTATCCCCTTACAGGCTCCAGAGTATAGAAGTCTTTTGGGGCATTCTCGCCGGTAATATAGGTATAAGCTGTCCGCAGCGCTGCTTCCATAACTCCGCCGGTATTTCCGAAAATCACGCCGGCCCCGGAGGCCTCTCCCATAAGGCGGTCATAGGCGCTGTCTTTAAGAGTCCGAAAATCAATATCCGCTTCTTTTGCCCAGAGAGCCAGTTCACGGGTTGTAATAACATAATCCATATCCCGCATATCAGACTCTCCAAGGAGTTTTCCCGCCGCGTTCATTTCCTGACGGCGGATTTCGAATTTTTTCGCTGTACAAGGCGTTAAGGCTACATTTATAATCTTTTTGGGATCAATTCCCATTTTCTTTGCAAAGTACGTTTTGATGGTCGGCCCCTGCATTCCGATGGGGCTTTTTGAGGTAGATAGATTGGGCAGAAGTTCCGGATAGTAGGTTTCTGCAAATTTGACCCATGCCGGACAGCAGCTTGTAAACTGGGGTAGGGGAGCCGTTTTTTTGGTAATTCTTTCAATCAGCTCCGCTGCTTCCTCCACAATGGTAAGATCTGCCGCAAAATTAGTGTCTAGTACATAGTCAGCACCCAGAGCACGGAGGAGAGCCACCATTTTTCCCTGAACAAATTCTCCCGGACCCATACCGAACGATTCTCCCAGAGCAGCCCGCACAGACGGCGAAGTGCTGACAATCACTATTTTATCAGGATTCTCAATGGCTGCTTTTACAGCCGGGTATTCATATACCTCTGTGATGCTGGCCGGAGGACAGACATTAGCGCATTGTCCGCAATGGATGCAGATAGCCTTGTCTCCTGTTTCTTTTAATGTGTACGTACCCAGAACTCCGATTGCATTGGTACACACATCTTTGCACATCCCGCATTTAATACACGTTTCCTCATTCCGGCAGATACTGGGATTATCTCTTTCAATCGGTACCCGCACGGACAGAGGCAGATGGTTTGACATGAAATCTTCTCCTTTTTTTATTTGTATTTTCAATTGCAGATGTTCTGCAAGAGAATGCTTCACAAAAACTGGAGAATAAAAGGCAACAAAAAACGGATAAAACATATGCTTTATCCGTTGCACAATACATATCGGGGAAATCCGGTACGATTCTATATCTGCAACTGGCTGTCATTCACATATTCCTATGGATTAGACCCTATAGTTTTGCGTCGCCATCTTTCGAAGGTTTTGCCCATAATTATTCTTTTGTTTTCTTTTACTATCAAAACATATTCTGAGAATTTTGTCAAGTATTCAAAAATTTTCACACATATTTTCCTGAAAAGAGCTGAGGAGAATGTGGTGTAACTGATAAATTCCTGATATAATTGAAATCAGATTGTAATTTGGATCACATGAGAGGCAAACAGGAGAAAAGAGAAAATTATGAGCAAAATAAGAATTATAAAAAAGAATGATCAGTACAATTCAGAATATGAAATTGGGGATATTTTTGAGACGACCGGAATTTGGTACGGAGGAGTTCATATTACTGGAAGATCCAAAGTTCCAGTATCCCTGGATAAAGAAGAGTACGTGGAGTTAAACACAGAGCCGGAAGTAGAAGAGGATGACGGAATTGTGAGGGATATTTGTATTGGCGATATTGTACAGCACTTTAAGAGAGAATGGGTACCTGCGGATACAACTGAATATTTATACAAGGTTTTGGCTTTTGCTCAGCACACGGAGACTGGTGAAAAACTGGTGATTTATCAGGGACTGTACCCGCCTTTTAAAACCTGTGCCAGACCTTATTCTATGTTTATGGGGGAAGTGGACAGAGGAAAGTATCCGGATATTAAGCAGCGCTATCGGTTTGAGAAAGTGAAGGTGTGATAAGTATGGCATCGGAGAGAACAGAGGAACTTTACAGGCTTTTGTTAAGCAGAGGATATCCAAAAGAATTTTGCAGGGAGATTGCCTATAAAAACATGAATACGGATTACACTGCCACCAGAATGCTGGGGTACTTATACCGGGTATCCAATCCTAGAATTGAGGATCTGGTGGACGAGATGCTGGCCATTTTAAGCGACAGAGATGAGATGATCCGCAAAAAACAGATGGAGCAGGCCCAGGCAGTGATAAATGATATATACAGAAATGGGCTGTAAGTTGGAAAGGGGTACGATAAAACTTTATGCGCCTGGAGACGGTAAAATACAGTACCATAAAAGTACGGCAGACGCGGTACATCTGAATAAAAAACAGAGAGCAGACCAATAAAAGCGGTGGTTTACTCTCTGTTTTTTGATTGAAAAATATTAATGGCAGTGATGCTGACCTTCGCAGCCGTGGTCGCCGCAGGTATGATCTCCTTCATGATGGTGCTGGCCGTGGTGGCTGCACTGAACATCTGGGTTGTATTCCAGACCGCCTGCAATCAGAGCTTCTACTGCATTGTCAGCATTGCCCGTTACGCCCCCGTACAGCTTAATGCCTGCAGCTGCAAGGGCAGCCTGAGCGCCTCCTCCAATACCGCCGCAAATCAGTGTATCCACATGGAGCGCGCTGAGAATACCGGCCAGCGCTCCGTGACCGTTTCCGTTGGTATCTACAACTTGGGAAGAAGTGATTTTCCCATCAGCAATATCGTAAATTTTAAACTGCTCAGTATGTCCGAAATGCTGAAAAATTTCACCGTTTTCATAAGTTACCGCAACTCTCATAATAGGATCTCCTTTGGGTTTGTTATATTGTTGATGATACAGATGTTTAAAACATCCCGTGTATCCGCAATGAATGGTTTGACCATCGCATAGCCAGAATTCGCCGCCGTCAATACGAAGAGGGCGTCCATCTACCAGCACGTCTGCCAGTTTCTTCCGAGCGCTTTCGTATATCTTTTGTACAGTCGTCCGGGCAATTTCCATAAATTCGCCGCACTGTTCCTGGGACAGCCCTTCTTTGTCTATGAGACGGATTGTTTCGTATTCATCTACTGTAAGTATGACTGGTATGTTCTCTCCCGCATCGCAGACAGGCACAAAATCTAAGGTTTGCGGGAAATGGCATACTTTTCTGCATTTTGTAGGCCTTGCCATAGACAGCCCTCCTGCAATTAATATGATTCTATTTTATAATAGTTAATGGCATATGTCAATAAAAATATATGACATATGATATTAAAGCAAAAAAATATTTAGTAATGGATATAAATGGAAAAAATGGAAAAATTTTTCAAATATTATAAAATTTTATAATTAATAAATAAAATATTCAAAATACTATTGACGGACAGATAGAAGTAATGTATGATGAAATCTACATTTTGTGCTAAGTTATGTCAAGTTATGAGAAGTTATGTTAACTATGGATAGGTAGGAACAGAAATGTTTCTACCTTTTTTGCATATAAGGGGAAAATAGCAATGCGGAAGAAATTATTGAAGTACTTTATGATTGCCGGCTGTCTAAGTACTGTCTGTATGATGTTTTTATTCTTTCAAATCACAAAAAACAATGAAATCAATCGGGAACTGGAAGGATTAAACGTCACTCTGGACCAGATCGTACAAGATGTCAGTTCCAATAAAGAAAAAGCGGATGCAGCAAAATCCAAGATTCTTGCCAAGGACCGCAGAATATTATTTGTCATGGACAGGGAAACAGGGGAAATTGTCGGTGTCAGTGAAAACAGGGATCAGGAAATGAATGTAGAGAATGGATTGGATGCCATTATAGGACTGACGGGCAGGGGCGGTATTATTCAGGTCAATGGAAAGGAATACATTGCTGCGGCAAAAGAATACGAGAACTATTTGGTGGTTTATATGTCTGAAAAAGGGAAGATTCTCAGAAGTGTTTATCACCAGCTGGAAATGATTTTGCTGGCGGTTTTATGTGTGTTCAGCAGCATTTCTCTGTTTCTGTATTTCATGCTGGATCAACTGATTCTTAAAGACATTTCCAGCATCAGCAATAATCTGGAGCAGGTATTTAACAGAGATTATCAGGTTGAGTTTAAAACGGGTAAGACCAAAGAGATAGCTGAAATTGCCAGGAAACTGGGAAAATTAATAAGTTCCTTCCAGATGGAGCAGAAAAAGCTTACAAGAATTATGTCTATGCTGGGAGAGGAAGTGGGCGCTTATGAATATTATGGGGAGATAGGAGGATTCTTCTGTTCGGAGAACCTTCCCAATATGGTGGAAATGACTGAGGAAGAAATAAGAACCATGGGAATGAAGCACTATGAGGACATGAAAAATCATATTGGCTGCAAGCTGATTCCCGGAAGTGGGACTATGTGTGAAAACAAAGAATATATGGAAACAAAGTCTGGAAAAAGTATTCGAGTCCGCAGAACATATTTTGGCGGCGGCATTTATGTCTTTCTTGAAGATATGACAAACAACAGAAAGGAAATTGCAGACTATAAGCGGCAGCTGACAGAAGAGCAGGAGAAGAATGAAAGGGATGCCCTTACAGGTCTTTACAACAGAAGAAAAGTGGAGGAAGCTGTGGAGGAAATGTTCAGGACAGAAAATCCTCAGGGAGTGCTTATTCTGTTGGATTTGGATAATTTTAAACGAGTCAATGATGGAGAAGGACATATGGAGGGTGATATTCTCCTGAAAAATGTTTCTCATATCCTGACAGAACATTTCAGAGATACAGACATCCGGGCTCGGCTGGGAGGAGATGAGTTTATTGTTTTTATAAAAAATTCACTGCCCCCCAAAGTACTGGACCGTAAACTGGAACGACTGCTGCAGAAAACAAGAACCGCCCTGTGGGGTTATTACAAAGAATATAAGCTGTCCGTAAGCATTGGAGGCGTTTACATAAATTCAAAGCTTAATGGGTTTGAGGAAGCTTATCAGATAGCAGACAGGGCCATGTATATATCAAAGAAAAATGGAAAGGACAGTTTTTATATTGAATCATAACAGGCTGAAGAAAAAAACTTATGTAATTATACCGGCTCTGAATCCGCCTCAGGATTTTTACCGCTATTTATCTGATTTAAATCATGTGGAAAATATGCATCTTATAGTTGTAAATGACGGCTCAGGCGAGGAATATCAACCTTTATTTTCTAAAATTAAGTCTTTAAGTAAATGCAGAGTTTTAGATCATAAGGAAAACTGGGGAAAGGGAGCAGCCTTAAAAACAGCGTTTGCCTTTTTGAGAACTGATGGGGAAGAGGACGTTCAGATTGTATGCGCGGATTGTGACGGTCAGCATAAAGTACAAGATATTATATGTGTTGCAAAGGAAAGCGGCCTCCATCCGGGGACATTAATTTTGGGCACCCGTCGCTTTTCCAAAGGCAATATTCCATGGAAATCAAAACTTGGAAATCGGGTATCCAGTCTGCTGCTTTATTTGACAGGAGGCGTTTGGGTGGGAGATACGCAGACAGGCTTGAGGGCCTTCCACTGCAGTCTTCTTTTACCTTTGCTTTCTATTCCTGGACAGAGGTTTGAATATGAAATGGAGGTATTAAGCTATTGCATGGAACATCAATATCCCATTCATATGATAGACATAGAAACTGTTTATGAAAATAACAATAAAAACACTCATTTTCGTCCAATTCAGGATAGCTTTCAGGTTCTGGGGGTTGTTATGAAACCAGTATTAAAATTCCTGTGTTCCTCTTTTGGCTGCGGGATATTGGATCTTGTACTGTTTACCATAATTTACCGCTGTGCCAACGGAAACTTGTATATGCCCAATGCCAGAGCTGTTTTGATCGCTACGGTCTGGGCAAGGACTTGTTCCGTGGCTCTTAATTACTACATAAACAGAAATTATGTTTTTTCCGGCGGGGAGAAGCTCAAAAAGGCAGGGATACATTGGGCAAAACGATATTTGGCTCTTTGCGCAGCCATTACCTTAAGCTCCGCATCAGGAGTGTATTTTTTCCACTCCCTGTTTCCCATATCCGCCGGTATGGCTAAGATTGCTGTAGACTGCATATTATTTCTGGCTTCTTACCAGATTCAGAGAAAATGGGTGTTTTCAAAGAGGGAGGTGAGTTATGAAGTATGAGACAAAAAGAAATATCCTGTTTATTTTGACTATGGTATTTTCCAGTATTTATTTGCTTTGGAGATTGTTTTGTACCCTTCCCTTTTCTGCGGGAAGGGTACATCTTGCGTTGGGAATTCTTCTGTTTGCAGCGGAAGCCATAACGATTCTGGGAACTTTTGAACTGTATATCAGCAAAATGAGCGTATCAGCAAAAGAGATTGTTCCCATGGAAATTCCAAAGGCGCTGTATCCTCAGGTGGATGTGCTTATTGCTACCCACAACGAACCGGTGGATATTCTCTATAAAACAGTAAATGCCTGTACCTTTATGGAGTATCCGGATAAAGACAAGGTTCACATATTTATCTGTGATGACGGAAACAGACCGGAAGTGGAGCAGCTGGCAAAGTCTTTTGGAGTGGGATATATTGGCTGCCCCAACAATAAGCACGCCAAGTCGGGAAATTATAATAACGCTCTGGCTAAAACGAAATCTCCGCTGATAGCAACCTTTGATGCGGATATGATTCCTCAGAGGCAGTTCCTTTTAATGACAGTGCCTTATTTTTTTGCCCAGGAATGGATGGAAGAAGGGGGGAAATACAGAGCCAGAACAGAGGAAGAGCGCGGCCAATTGAAAAAAATAGGCTTGGTGCAGACGCCCCAGAGCTTTTACAATCAGGATCTTTTTCAGTTTAATCTGTTTATGGAACACAACATTCCCAATGAGCAGGACTATTTTTCAAAAGAAATCAATGTAAGCAGAAATGCGACCAATTCTGTTGCCTATACGGGCAGCAATACCATTTTGCTGCGGGAAGCCATGGAAGAAATCGGAGGCTTTCCATATCATACCATAACAGAAGATTTTGAAACCAGCATCCGCATGCAGAAAGCTGGGTACATTACTTATGCCGCGGGAAAGGTGCTGGCGGCAGGCTTATCTACCACTACAGTTTCCAGTATGATGAGACAGCGGATCCGATGGGCTCAGGGAGTGATTCAAAGCATTCAGAACACCAATGCCATATTTACAAGAAAACTGTCTCTGGCTGGAAGGTTCGTGTACTTAAACTCTTTTTTGTACTGGTGGTCGTTTCTGTCCAGAATGATCTTTATTCTTGCGCCTATTCTGTTTGCCCTATTTGAAGTTCAGCTGGCGGAATGTGACTTTTTTCAGCTTCTGATTTTTTGGCTTCCTGCTTATCTGCTGTACCAAGCCGCCTCAAGGTATGCCAGCACCAATATCAGAAACTTAAGATGGAGTCAGATTATTGACACTATTTTAGGCCCCTATTTGATTGTACCGGTTTTACTGGAGTCGGTTGGAATGGGCGTGCGGACATTTTTTTAGACACACACACCTATACTCCTCCTATAATCTAGAGGGCTCAACCCTCCGAGTGTTGTTTTGATACGATCACGGCAGTACCACTGCATGTAGTCGTTTACCTCTTGGA
>DXFU01000040.1 GCA_019114305.1 Candidatus Hungatella pullicola
GACACGGAGTTTGTCAGGTAAAAGAAATCGGCCTGATGAAAAGCAGCATAGATGGTCAAAGCAGAAACTGCTATACTCTGGTTCCTTGTTACTCAAAAGAAACCGTGATTTTTACCCCTGTGGACAACAAAAAGGTTATTATGAGACAGATTATGACCAGAGAGGAAGCAGAGGGACTAATTGATCATATGAAGGAAGCGGAACCCCTTAAGATTTCTGATGAAAAAAGGAGGGAACAGTCTTATAAAGATGCGATGCACACCTGTGAAGCAGATCAGCTGGTGAAAATGATTAAAGCGATTTATCAGAGAAGCCAGCGGAGAACCAGACAGGGGAAGAAGGCAACGGATTCAGACAGCAGATATTTTAAGATGGCGGAGGATTGTCTGTACGGAGAACTGGCCCTTTCTCTGGAAATAGGCAAAGAAAAAGTAGGAGAGTATATAAAGAGCAGAATTGGAAATGAATAAAAGAAGAGTCAAAAGGGGATCGGAGGACTGAAGTCTGCCGCTTCCCTTTTTATAGGAAAAGGCTGGAAAACAACATGGAAATCTCAGGACGGCAGTGTTAAAATGGAGGAAGAAAACCATAAAAGGAGAAGGATACAATGGATAAATCAACGGTGCTGCTGCAGGATGACTTCAGTGGGTTCGGCATAGGGGAGTTCCCCTATGACCCAGATCATTCCGCGGCAGGGGAATATCATTATGTAACAGAGCGGGGGTTTAAGGGACAATGGAAGGACATGGTATGTAATTATACTTACAACGGCCATGGCCCTTCCTGGATTATTACAGAGTCTGAGGGCAAATATTACATGGAATCCTGCAGAATTGAAAAGGGCAATCCTCATATGATGTTTCCAACATTGACAGCAGGAGATGTAAGATGGAAAAATTATCGGGCAGGAGTGACAATACGGAGAATTTCCACTAAAGGAGTCACAGGAATTGCTTTTTGCATGAGAGACAGCATTGATACTCTTGTATTTGCTTTGGAAAACCGCAACCGGGCAGTTCTTTCCTACCGCCATAAGGAGAAGGTGGAGGAACTGGCCTGTACGGATTTTCTTTGCGACTGCGATACCTTTTACAGACTTGAGGTTGATCTGGAAGATAAAAAAGCAGTGTGTCGGATTAATGGAAAAGCGGTGATTCAATGGGAGGGAAACCTGGTGAGTCGTGGAGGAAAAATAGGACTCACCTCTGATTGTCCGGCGCAGTTTACAGACGTCTGTGTGAAAGTAACACAAAAAGAAAAGGAAAACCTGGAGGATTCCATAAGTAAGTTCAAAGAAGAGGAGATAAGGCTTCAGTCTGCTTATCCTCAAATGAAATTGGCAAGAAAGATTGATCTTAAGAATTTTGGAACCAGCAGACAGGTAAGGTTTGGTCATCTGCTGGGAGATGGGAAATGGCAGATCGTTTTGGCGCAGGCTCAAAAGCGGGTTGATCGGGATGCTTATTGCCATATCAGCTGTATTACAGCCGTTGATTTGGATGGCCGGATTCTATGGCAAAAAGGAGTGCCTTCTGAGCAGGCGGATAAACTGGGAAAAATCAGTGCAGATTTTCCGCTTCAAGTTTACGATATTGACGGCGACGGTGTGGATGAGGTGATTACGGCCCACAATTTCCAGTTACGGATTTTGGACGGCAGAACAGGGGCTGTGAAAAAGGCTGTGAAAACACCTTTGTCTGACGATCTGGATGAGACGGTAATCGGAGCGCCTTATGGAATTTACGCCTTTGACCGAATTAACCCGGACGGAATCCGCATTGCCAATTTCAGAGGACTTTTAAGACCTTCTGATATTCTTGTGAAAGATAGGTATTGCCGGGTTTATGCCTTTGATTCGGATTTAAATCTTATGTGGAAATATAAAAGTCCGAAAAATACGGGCCATTTTCCCATGGCTGTAGATGTTAACGGAGATGGAAAGGATGAACTTCTCTGCGGATACACCCTTCTGGATTCTCATGGAAAGGAGCTGTGGACCTATCCCATTGAGAAAGATCACACAGATGAGATTGTGGCAGGGAAATTCATGGCAGGGTCAGACAAGGGATATTTTGCCTGCGTATCTGGAACACAGGGTTTTTTCATAGGAGATTTTCAGGGAAATATTGTAACAAGGGATTACATAGGCCACGCTCAAAGGGTCAGCGTTGCCAACTATTGTCCCCAGCGTCCGGGGTTCGAACTGGCTGTGTCTAATTTCTGGGGACATCAGGGAGTGATCTACCTTTACGACTGTTTTGGAAATGAAATATGGGAGATGGAAAATGAGATGAACGGCAATATTCTGGCACCTGTAAACTGGCTTGGCAGCGGACAGGATTTTATTCTTACCAACGCAGATCCTTACAGAGGAGGATTATTAAATGGAGACGGCATGAGGGCAGTGGCTTTTCCTGATGATGGTCATCCGGTTATGTGCTGCGAGGCTATTGATCTCATGGGAGATGACAGAGATGAGCTGGTGGTATGGGATTATCACTCCATGTATATCTATACTCAGAGCGACGGAGAAATAGAAACTTCCTATCATCCGGTGAAGTATCCGGTATATAATGCCTCAAATTACCGGGGAGAGTATGCCTTCCCCGGTAAAGAATACATTACATTTCAAGAGTAACTGTTTTCCATTTCTTTAATCTTGGCATACAGCCAGTCATTGACAGGAACGTTCAGTCCATGACTGGCTGCCATATCCCTTACTGTTCCGGCAAACATTTCAACCTCAGAAGGACGTTTTGCCAGAGCATCCTGACGCATAGAGGGGATGCTGTAAGAGGGAAGGCTTTTTGGACTCTATTGCCTTGGTAAGGGCATTGTACTTTACAGCTACGATCACCAAATCAGCGGGGGAAGCCTCATCTGCAGGGATTAAGGGAAAGGAAACAGGAGTTTTCTTTCTGACAGTAATCCTCAATCATGTCAAGATAATCTCTGGCGTGCCTGGGAAGGTACCGATTTTTCTGATAGGCGGCAATTAAAGTGGTCTTTACCGGTTCCCTGCCTACAGACAGGCAAACTGACGGGGAGGCGACTGAGGACCTCAGATAGTGGAAATAGCTTTCCGGAGCAAAGGCAAGTCCCACTCCTTCCATCGCTAACTGGATAGACATTTCGCTGTTTCTGGTATGGAGAAGTATGTGGGGCTCTGTATGGGATTCCTGAAAAAGTCTTTTGGCAATCCCTCCCGTATTTTGTTCCGGGTAAAGAAGAATGAAAGATTCTTTCTCACAATCCTGCAGATCAACCCAAGGATAGCGGAACCCTTTTTTCTTAACCGCTTTTTTTGCCAGAGGATGGAAGGCGGATATTACCAGTACGATTTCTTCCTGTGTCATAATCTTATAATCCAGATCCTTGGGAAATTCATGGACATTGTAGAAAGTAAGGTCTATGGTATGGTCTTTGATGCTGTGTTCCGCTACAAAACTGACTTCTTCCAGGAGATTTAAAGTTACATGGGGGTATCTCTGGTGAAATGCGGGAAGGGTGGGCCGGATAATACGGTTGCTGAGCATAATGGGAATGGCAATGTTTAAACGTCCGTGGTTTTGGTGCATAATATCATCACACTCAATTTCCCATTCTTCTCCCAGAGCTACGATTTTCCTTGCGTAGTGAAGGTAACGTTCTCCCAGGTAAGTGGGAGTGTAAAGGCCTCCTGTACGGTCAAAAAGTTTTGCATCCAGCTGGAGCTCCAGATTTTTCAGATATTTGCTGAGAGAAGGCTGGGAGATGAAAAGAGAATCGGCGGCTTTGCTTATACTTTTGTGATCCGCAATAGCAAGAATGTATTTAGCTTCTTTCAATTCCATAGTAATCCTCCTTCGTTATAGCTTTACTGCATAAATTTTATAGATTATATGTATTTGACGTATAGTATATCATAAAATATAATAAAAGTATAGATATAAATTAATAGAACTTATAAATATCCATTAGTCAAATCAATAAGAATATGGAGAGAGAAAAATGAAGAAAAGCAGTGCGTTTATCATGGTAGTGCCAGGTCTTGTGATCCTGGCTGTCTGTCTGTTTCTTCCGCTTTTAAGGGTGATTCTTCCTACGATTCCCGCAGGTGAGTATCCTCTTAGCTCCTATGTGGAGTTTTTTACGGATGAATATTATCTGAAAATATTTCTGCGAACCGTAAAAGTAGCGGTAATCACTACAGCGGTCTGTATGGCGGCAGGTGTTCCTACAGCTTATTTTATCAGCCGCTGCGGAAAAAAGTGGAGAGGGATTCTTTTAGCAGTGTCCATTTTCCCTATGATGACCAATTCCGTAATTCGAAGCTTTGCCTGGATTAATATTTTGGGAAGCAACGGCATTATTAATCAGTTTCTTATAGCAATTGGTCTGATTGAGAAGCCAATACAGCTGCTTTATACTGATTTTGCCATTATCATCGGTTCCGTTTACCTGTTCCTGCCTTTGATGATCGTTACGGTAGCAGGCGTTATGGAGAACATAGGGGACGATATGATGGAAGCGGCTCAGAGCTTGGGAGCCAATCGCCTGCTTGCTTTTATGAAGGTAATCTTCCCTATGAGCCTTCCTGGAATCATTGTAGGAGGAATTCTGGTATTTACAGGAACGTTGACCGCGTACACTACTCCGCAGCTGTTAGGAGGCAACAGAAATATGGTTATGGCTACGTTTATTTACCAGAGAGCTATGAGCGTAGGCGACTGGCAGGGCGCTGCGGTTATCGCCATGATTATGATTGTGGTTACATTAGTCGTTATCAAAGGATTCAATGCTTTAGCAAGCAGACTGGATCGAAGAGGAGGAAACCATGCGTAAAAATAAGCTGCTTACCCTATTTGCGGTATTGGTATTTGCATTTCTAATTATTCCCCTGGTTATTATCACTGTAACTGCTTTTGGAGGGGAAAGCGCCATTACCTTCCCAATTAAATCCTTCTCTTTGAAGTGGTTTGTCAATGTATTTACCATGAAGTCTTTCCGGACTTCTTTCCTTACAAGTTTGGAGATTGCCCTTCTGGCAACAGTAATTGCAATGATTGTTGGAATTCCGGCAGCTTACGCGCTGGCCCGCTCTGGAATGAGAGGAAAAGGGATTTTAAAATCCGTGTTCCTGTCTCCAACCATAGTTCCTGGCATTGTAATCGGCTTTGTTCTGTATCAGTTTTTGGTGCTTACTTTAAGAATTCCGGTCTTTGCCGGACTTTTAGCAGGCCATTTTATGGTTACTCTTCCTTATATTATCCGTGTAGTGGGCTCCAGCCTTGATCAGTTTGATTTTTCCATTGAGGAGGCGGCCTGGAGTCTGGGATGCAGTAAGGGAAGCGCTTTTTTCAAGGTAGTGCTGCCTAACATTACATCAGGAATTTCAGCGGCGTTTATGCTGGCGTTTATCAATTCCTTTAACAATATTCCGGTATCCATGTTTTTGTCCGGTCCTGGTGTCTCCACCTTCCCGGCAACATTAATGAACTATATTGAGTATAACTATGATCCTACCGTATCTGCCGTATCCGTTATCCTGATGGCGGCAACTGTGCTGATTATGGTAGTGGTAGATAAAACCCTGGGAATCGCGGCCCTTGCAAAGTAGGAGGAAAATACAATGGCATTTATGACCCTTAATAATATTGATGTTTTCTATGATAAGAAAAAGCAGGTGTTAAAGGGACTGAACCTGGAAGTAGAAGAGGGAGAACTGGTTTCCCTTTTAGGCCCAAGCGGCTGCGGAAAGACAACAACCCTTCGTGTGGTGGCAGGATTTATTGAACCACAGAATGGAACCTTTACATTAGATGGAACAGATCTGACCAAGGTTCCCGTTCACAAAAGAAATTTTGGACTGGTGTTCCAGAGCTATGCTTTGTTTCCCCATTTAAGCGTATATGACAATGTAGCGTTTGGATTAAAAATCCGTAAAATGGACAAGGCAGAAATTGACAGAAAGGTAAAAAATATTCTGGAAATTTGTGATCTGACAGAATTTGCCTCCCGTTTCCCCCATCAGATGTCCGGAGGACAGAGACAGAGGGTGGCTCTTGCCAGAGCGCTTGTGATTGAGCCCAAGCTGCTTCTTCTTGACGAGCCTTTAAGCAACTTGGATGCCAAGCTTCGTATTAATATGAGAGTGGAGATCAAACGTCTTCAGAAGAAGCTGGGTATTACTACTTTGTTTGTTACCCATGATCAGGAAGAGTGTTTTTCTATTTCTGACAAGGTAGCTGTTATGAACCAGGGGATTATTGAACAGTATGATACACCTGAACATATTTACCGTCATCCAAAGACCCAGTTTGTAGCCCGGTTTATTGGGTTTGAGAATTTCCTGCACTTCAGAAAGGAAGGAAACTTGTACTGCACAGACAAGGGCGCTGTATTTGCGGTTGATACGGACAGCGAGGAGGGGGCTCTTATGGGAACCATCCGGCCTGACGATATAGAAATCGCCAGGGAAGGTCAGAAGGACAACGTTTTAGTGGGAACGGTGGGAGTAAGAACGTTTCTTGGAAAGAGTTATCAGTATGAGGTAAATACAGAGGCAGGAAAATTCCTGGTAAACACCAATTCTCAGTATAAAGAAGGCGAGAAGATCAGTCTCTATCTTCCACCCGAGAAATTGATTCTGGTAAAAGAATAATCGGATAGAGTTGACAATTAACAAGTTCAATAGAAACAAAACATGTGGGAGACCACGAAAAGAGAAAAGGAGTATTGAAAATGAAAAAAGCATTGGCATTATCTGTTTGCGCGGCACTGGTTCTTGCAGGCTGCAGTTCTGCTTCCAACGGAGAGGGCGGGGACAGCTCCAACAAGCTGATTCTTTCCACTTACGGACTGAGTGAGGATATTTCTGCTGAGGAAGTTTATAAGCCGTTTGAAGAGGCTAATAACTGTGAGATTGTTACAGAGACAGGAAGCACCAACGAGCGCTACACAAAGCTGTCTGCTGACGCTCAGACGACCATTGATGTCATTGAGCTGTCTCAGGCAATGACTGCCCAGGGAATTGAGGAAGGTCTGTTTGAGCCTATTGATCTGTCCAAGCTGGAGAACAGCCAGTACCTGATCGGCGCGGCAAAGGAGATGGCTGAGGCAGGACAGGGCGTTGCTTATACAATCAACAGCGTGGGAATTATGTATGATCCGGAGGCAGTCGGATTCGAGATTACCAGCTTTGATGATCTGTGGGAGGCAAGCCTGGAAGGACAGGTAGCCATTCCTGATATTACAACAACTTTTGGCCCTGCTATGGTTTATATGGCAAGCGATCACGCAGGCGTTGATGTGGAGTCTGACAACGGCGCGGCAGCTTTTCAGGCACTGGAAGAGTTAAAGCCCAATATTGTTAAGACATACGCAAAATCCTCTGATTTAATTAACATGTTTACTTCCGGTGAGATTACTGCCGCCATTGTAGGTGATTTTGGCGTACCTACTATAAAAGAGGCTAATCCAAACCTGGTATACATTACACCTGAGGTGACATACGCAAACTTTAACACTATCAGCATTACAAAGAATTCCAAGAACAAGGAGCTGGCTTATAAGTATATTGACTACCGTCTCAGCAAAGAGCTGCAGGAAAAGACTGGAAGAGCTTTAAATGAGGCTCCTACCAACAGTCAGGTAGAATTTACAGAGGAAGAAGCTGCAGCTATGACTTACGGTGAGGCAGCAGACAGAGCAAAAGTATTAAATTACTCCTTTGTTAATCCTATTTTAAGCGACTGGATCGACCAGTGGAACCGTATTTTAAACAGCTGATAAACAGGAGAATAAAATGAAGGTTGACTTGATTTTAAGAAATGGCTGGGTATTTCAGACTATCAGGCAGCGCTTCGAGAAAATGGATATCGCAGTAGCAGGGGAAAAGTTTTACGACATTTCCCCTGTTCTTCCATATGAGGCGGAATGTGAGGTGGACTGTGAGGGCAAGTATATCCTGCCTGGTCTTATTGATATTCATATGCATATTGAAAGTTCCATGACATATCCCCGGGAATTTTCCAGAACGGTGCTTCCTTTTGGGGTTACCACAGTTGTGGCGGATGCCCATGAAATGGCCAATGTGTTTGGAATGAAGGGAATTAAAAGCTTTATGGATCAGGAGACAGAACTGGATATTTTTTATGGAATTCCATCCAGCGTTCCATCCACCAGCCCGACTCTGGAAACTTCAGGAGGAATGATTGGGGAGGCAGAGGTAAAGGAGCTTTTAAAGGATCCCAGGATTCTTTGTCTGGGAGAGGTGATGAATTATAAAGACCTGATCTCTCCGGATAAGACCCTGATTCAAAGAATTATTGACTGCTGTGAGGAAAACACCAGACCTGTCAGACTGGAAGGACATTGCCCGGCTCTTACGGGAGCAGCTTTGTCTGCTTTTATTCGGGCCGGTGTAGATGCAGATCATACTCAGCAGACCGCGGAATCGGTTGTGGAGAAATCGGACAAAGGGATGTTTCTGGAACTGCAGGCAAAATCTCTTACCAGAGAGGTGATAGAGGCAGTGGAAGCCCACAGTCTGTATGAGAATGTGGCTCTGGTGACAGATGATACTATGCCGGATCATTTGGCCGATGGGCAGCTGAACCGAATTGTCCGGCTGGCCGTAAAGGAGGGAATGCCTGTGGAAAAAGCTGTTTACTGCAGTACCTATACTCCGGCCAGACGGATGCAGCTGTATGACAGGGGGATGATTGCTCCCGGCAAGATCGCTGATCTGGCTGTTTACGATAATCTGGAAGAATTTTCTCCAGTGGCAGTTTATAAATCCGGAAAGAGATATAGGCCGGAAGATCATCTTTACATAGAAGATGAGGCCGGCAGTCTGTTCCCTGAAGAATTCAGAAAAACTCTGTTCTGCAGGGAGGCAAGGGAAGAGGATTTTACAATTGTCTGTGAGGAAAAAAAATCCGGACGCACACACTGGCAGGGAAAAGCGCTGGTTCATGTAATGGAGGTACAGACTTTCGGAACCAGAATGGTTCACAAAAAAAGATGGGTTCCTGTAAAAGATGGAGTTCTTTGCTGGCAGGAGGAAGGCCTTTGTCTGGCTGTTGTCTATGAGCGGTATGGAAAAACAGGAAGTCTTTCTTTTGGACTGATTGACAAAGCTTTTTCCCGAAGAGGCGCGGTGGCTACCACCTGGTCTCATGACAGCCATAACCTTTTGGTAATAGGAAACTCGCCTGAGGACATGGCAATGGCTCAGAGAGAAGTCCTGTATATGCAGGGGGGCTATGGGGTTGCCTCTCAGGGAAAGATAACAGCCAAAGCACCGCTGCCCATTGGGGGAATTGTTTCTGACCAGCCTATATCACGCCTTGCCGAAGAGCTTAAAGAGGTGCGCAGGGAAATTGAGACTTTGGGATATGTGAACAGCAATGTGATTATGTCCATATCTACCATAGGGCTTTTGGTGTCTCCGGAATTAAAGCTCAGTGATAAGGGATTGGTGGATGTAATGTCCCAGGAGATTCTTCCTTTGGTGGAGGAAACCGCGGACCAGCAGGCCTGAGGCTTGTACCATAAAGTTTGAAAAGGTGGATAAATCAGTGAGAACAGTAATAATCAATGCAGCTGTAGTAACAATGAACGAAAAAAGAGATATATTTTCTCCGGGATTTGTGCTGTGGGAGGCTGATAAGATTGTAAAAGCCGGTTCTATGGAAGAGTGGGATCCAGAACTTCTGGCAAAAGAGGAAATACAGGTGATTGATGGAAAGGGAGGCATCTTGATACCCGGAATGGTTAACACCCATACCCATATGGGAATGATTCCCTTCCGGGGATTGGGAGATGACTGTCCGGATCGTCTGAGAGTTTTTCTCCTTCCAATGGAGCAGGAGGCAATGGATGGAGAGCTGGTTTATTTGTCTTCCAGGTACGCAGCGGCAGAAATGATTCTTGGAGGAGTAACATGCGCCCTGGATATGTATTACTTTGAGGAAGAGGCAGCCAGAGCCATGGATGATATGGGAATGAGGGGGATTGCAGGCCAGACCCTAATGGATGAGGGAGCCTGTGATTTTGACAGCCCGTGGAAGGCTTTGAATTATACACGGGATTTAATGGAAAAGTACAAAGGCCATCCCAGAATTTCCATATGTGCCTCTCCCCATGGAACTACTACCTGCAGCAGCAGTATATTAAAAGCTGCTTTTCAGCTGGACAGAGAATGGAAGGTTCCCTTTACGCTTCACACCGCAGAAATGGATTACGAGATGAAATACTTTAGGGAAGAGCTTCACACCACCCCTGCTGCCTATCTTCAGTCCATAGGAGTGGTGGGAGAGGGAACTATAGGGGCGCACTGTATTCATATGTCAGAGGAGGATCTTGATCTCTGGAAAAAGCATGGAGCGTCGGTATCCCACTGTATCGGTTCCAATACAAAGGCAGCCAAAGGCGTGGCTCCCGTATCGGGTATGCTTAACCGTTCTATTCCTGTGGGCCTTGGAACAGATGGTCCGGCCAGTGGCAATACATTGGATCTGTTTACCCAGATGAAGCTGTGTGCTGATTTCCATAAGAAGGAGACAAAAGACAGAAGCGCGTTTCCTGCGGAGAGAATTGTCTCCATGGCTACGATTTTGGGGGCAAAGACTTTGGGACTGGATGACAGGATCGGTTCGATTGAGAAAGGAAAGCAGGCAGATCTGGTTTTAGTGGAAACAGATTCTGTTAATATGTTTCCCGTATATGATCCCTATTCCGCCTTGGTTTACAGCGCCAACCCATCAAATGTAGAACAGGTGTATGTAGACGGAACATGTCTGGTAAAGGACAAAAAGCTGACACAGTGGAGCTTGAAGGAGCTGCGGGAAAGCCTGGAAAAAAAGATGAAGACCACTGCCTTTTCCAGGGAAAAATGGCTGACGAAAATAAATGAATAAGAAGATGTACTTAAGAATCCTGCCAAGCGGGATTCTTTTTTTCACTCAGAATCAGGTTCCCTGTGCAATATAAGAATTTTGTGGAAGACACACTTTCTTTCTTCCTGTATCCCCAAAGACTTCTGTTCAAAAGAAAAGTGTGTTATACTTTCTGCTGGGGAAATGAAAAGCAGAATCAGGAGGAGAGCAAACCATGAAATGGGGAATACTTGGAACCGGAAGCATTGCCGGTAAATTTGCAGATACTGTAAATCATATGAGGCAGGAAGGGGAGACTTTGGTATGTGTGGGATCAAGAAAACTGGAAACAGCCAGAGCATTTGCGGATCAATGGGGAATTGCTGAGGCCTGCGGTTCCTATGAGGATTTGGCGGCCAATGCCCAGGCAGAGGCAGTCTATATTGCGACTCCAAACAGCCTGCACTATGAAAATGTAAGACTGTGCCTGGAAGCAGGAAAGCATGTCCTATGTGAAAAGCCGTTTACCATAAACGAAAAACAGGCAGGGCAGCTGTACCAGCTGGCAGAGGAAAAAGGGCTTTTTCTGATGGAGGCCTTCTGGATCCGATTCCTTCCAATCTATGAGAAGCTGCTGGAGATGATCCGCCAGGGACAATTGGGGCGGATTCAATGTGCCAGAAGCGACTACGGCTTTATAGCGCAGGGAGCCAGGAAGGACAGAAAGTTTAATTCTGATCTGGGAGGCGGCGCTCTTTTGGATATTGGTGTTTATAATATTGGTTTTATGCATATGATTACAGGAGAAGAGCCGGAGTTCTTTGATTCGTCCTGTCATATCAATGAATACGGAACGGATGATTACAGCACAATTTTGATGAAATATCCCAGCGGCTGTACAGCAGCCATTTCTACCTCCATTGGAATGGAAATGCCCAGACGTGCCGCTGTATTCGGCACAAAGGGAATGGTGGAATTGGAAGATTTTCAGAAAGCGGAAACTATGACAGTGAAGATTTATGGGGAAGAGGAATATCAGGTTTCCCTCCCCTTTGACATCAACGGATTTGAGTATCAGATTCGGGAGGCGTCGAAGTGTGTGGCTGGCGGACACTGTTTTTCTAAAGTGTGGACACCAAACGACTGTGTTGGAGTGATGAAATTTATGGAGAATGTGAGAAAATCCTGGGGGATGAAATTCGCCTTTGAGGAATGAAACACATTAAACAGATCAGAAGAGGAGATAAGATGGAACGATTTAAAAGAGTATTTGTAATAGTGATTGATTCCTTTGGAATCGGAGCTATGCCCAACGCCGGAGAGTATGGGGATGAAGGCTGCGATACCTTAGGACATATTGACGGAAGTGTGGAGCACTTTCATGTACCAAACCTGGAAAAGATGGGATTGGCTAATCTTCATCCGGGGCTACGTCATATAAAAGAGACCCGGAATCCTCTGGGTTACCAGGCCAGACTGTTTGAGGCCAGTGTGGGAAAAGATACTATGACAGGTCATTGGGAGATGATGGGACTTTATATAACCAAGCCGTTCAAAACCTTTACGGAACACGGATTTCCCCAAGAACTGCTGGATGAACTGAGCAAAAGGACAGGACATAAGATTATCGGAAACAAATCCGCCAGCGGAACAGAAATTTTAGACGAGCTGGCGGAACAGGAAATCGCAACGGGGGATATGATTGTTTACACTTCTGCTGATTCGGTGCTTCAGATCTGCGGAAATGAAGAAACTTTCGGTTTGGATGAGCTGTACCGCTGCTGTGAAATTGCCAGAGAACTGACAATGAAAGACGAGTGGAAGGTTGGAAGAGTCATTGCCAGACCTTATATAGGAAGAAAAAAGGGAGAGTTTAAGAGAACTGCCAACCGCCATGATTATGCCCTTAAGCCTTACGGGAGAACATGTCTGGATGGGTTAAAGACCCAGGGACTGGATGTAATCAGTGTGGGAAAAATCAGGGATATTTTTGACGGAGAAGGGATCACAGAAGCTTATAAGTCTGTCAGCAGCGTTCATGGAATGGAGCAGACCATTGAACTGCAGAACAAGGATTTCCACGGCCTTTGTTTCACCAATCTGGTGGATTTTGACGCGTTATGGGGACACAGAAGAAATCCTGAGGGATACGGGCAGGAATTGGAGCGTTTTGATGAGAAACTGGGACAATTCCTTGAAAATATGAGGGAGGATGACTTGGTTATGATTACGGCGGATCACGGCAATGATCCTACCTTTAAGGGAACAGACCATACAAAGGAGATGGTGCCTTTGCTGGCTTATTCCCCATCAATGAAAGGATTTGGCCGCCTGAAGGATCAGGACAGTTTTGCTGTTGTAGGAGCGACGGTAGCGGACAATTTCCAGGTAAAGATGCCGGAGGGAACCATCGGCTCCAGTCTGTTAAAGGAGATAAAATAGCAAGGAGAATCAAAATGAAGGAAATAGAGCCATATATCAGAGTCACACAGTACCATGAGACCGATCAGATGGGGATTATTAACCATGTGAATTACATTCGCTGGATGGAGGAGGCCAGGGTGGATTACCTGGAAAAAATTGGATTTGGATATGAAAAAGCAGTGGAAGCAGGAATTGATTTCGCCCTTCTTGGAATCCAGTGCCGCTATAAGGCTATGACCCGTTTTCGGGAGAGGGTGAAAATCTATGTTTTTGTCAAAAAGATCAGTCCTATGAGAATTACCGTAGGTTATGAGATGATTGGAGAAAATGACGGGAAAGTACGCTTTACAGCGGAAAGCGAACACTGTTACTATTCATCCGTGAAAAACAGGCCGGTGCGGCTGGACAGAGAGCTGCCGAAGCTCTATGAGAAATTGCTGGCATATTGTGAAGAAGCAGAAATCCGCCAGGGCCGTGCAGAATAGAAGATCAAAGGTATTCCACCGCCGAATATTTTCCACAGTGCCCATAGGAAACAGGTCATTTTGCGAAAAATTTACGTAAAGTTTATATTCATCTGATAGATAATTATATCCCGTCAAGATATGATAAAAGGTAAACTACGGCTGGATTGCCAGTGAGAAACAGGAGGCAGAAGAACAGGTGCGCTTGTTCGAAGAACAGATGAATGCATTGATTTTGGATGAAGATACCGCAGAAGTAAGAAGACTGGTAAAGAAGACAGATTGGGAAAAATCAGGAATTATCCGGACATTTACTGCTTACAGCATAGAAAAGGCAGAAGAAGTCCTGAAAACAGAGGAGATCGCTGTTTTCATCTGCGGTTTAACTCTGAATAAGAAAGAAACGCTGACTATGCTGTCAAGAATCAGGGAGAAAATGCCTTATCTGGGCATTATTGTTCTGGGTACAATTACAGAACCTGATGTATTTCGCTCTATGCTGAAGCTTCGGATTTCTGACTGTCTGGAAAAGCCTGTCAATGATAAGGAATTGGAACAGGACATTAAGAGAATGATTGACAGGGCTGATCTGAGACAGAAAGATGAAGAAGAAAGACGTTATGGAAAATATTGGAAAAAGAATTACATTCTGATTCAGGAAGTTTTCTGGAAAAATTTATGTCTGGGCCGGATACCGGGAGGCCCTGAGGAAATTGAAGCTGCCGCGGCTCACGTAAATGCGCCTTTGGATAAGGACCGACGGTACCGCATGATTTTGATTACTCTTAAGAATGAAGGGGAAATGGAGCAGGCTTGGGGAGACAATCTGTGTCAGGTGGCGGTACAGAATCTGGCCAGAGCCATAAGTAAAAAGTCAGGAAGAAGCAGCAAAGCAATTGTAATTTATACCAGAGTGGTGCTGATTGCAGATGAAGACGAATTTGAGATGGAAGAAGAAAAATGCATGAAGCTTGCTCAGGCTTGTGAGAAGGAGCTGGGGGCAAAGATTTTGTGCTATCTCAGCGATGATATTTTCTGTGAGGAATTCGGAAATACATACAGCCGCCTTTTGGAATACAGCAAGGATGACATACTCCAGCAGAAAGTTGTCACATGGGTCAAAGAAAAGAAAGAGCCGGGAAATGAAAAAATTATCATACCGGAACAGTGGGGAGACCTTTTATACAGCAGGCAGGTGGAACAGCTGGTAACCCAGGTGAGGTTTTTCCTTGTAGCACTGACAAAAAGCGGTGTATTAAATGAGAAGAAGTTCCGAATTTTTCAGCAGGATATGCTTCAGCTCTTTTTTACTCAGATGGAGAAAAAGGAGATGCGGGCTCACGAGCTGTATGATAACCCTGAAATATACAGGCTGTATAAGCTGGCCATCTATTCCATAGACAGCATGTGCATCTGGGTGGAGAAGTGCGGTATGTATATTACGGGGCAGATGGGCGAAGGGCCCAGCGGTCAGAAGCTTGTCGGTCAGATAAAGGATTATATCCGCGGCAATCTTAGAAACGAGATAACCATGGAGGAACTATCTCAGATTACCCATTTGAATCCGGATTATATGACCCGTGTATTTAAAAGAGAAACCGGTATCAGCATAAAAAAGTATGTAATTAAAAAGAAAATGGAGCTGGCAAAGCAGCTGCTTCAGACAACGGAAGCATCGGTAAGCGAGATTGCTTTGGAAGTAGGATACGATAATTTTTCTTACTTTATAAAATTGTTTCAAAAACATTATGGAATCACACCGAAACGTTTCCGTAAGAAAAATGGAAAGGTCGAAAATCTGCCGTTTTCTTAACAAAAAGTGCTATTTTTAGAAGAAACACTCTAAAAATAGCACTTTTTTTGTAAAATAACAGAATTTAACAGGTCGCAAAGGTTGTATATTCGGTCGGATAAATAAAAGAGAAAACGTATGGAGTTTCCTATAATAAGTTTCAGAAACAGAAAACTAGGAGGAATGAATATGAAAATCAGCCTGATTGTCAGCGACATTGACGGGACGCTGACCGCGCCCTCGGCAGATGTGGAAAAGGGCCTGAAGGACCTTGGGGAATGGATCAAAAAGGATTCTCTTCCTTTTACTTTAGCAAGTGGAAGGCCGCTGTTTCTTATGAAGGATCTGTGTCATAAACTGGGAGTTACACTGCCTGTCATTGCCTGCAACGGCGCCTGCTCCTGGGAGCAGACGCAGGGGCATATCTGGAACCTATTTCTGAATCCGGCCGAGATGCGGGCAGCTCTGGAATTGGCAGATCAGCTGGGCATGGCCATTATCGTCAGTGACGGGGAACAGGATTGGGTATATCGTCAAAACGATTATATCAGGGCCCATATTGCCAAAGGTGAGAAATGGGAGGTTGTAAGACGTCCGCAGAATGAGGGAGAGTGGAACGATTACCAAATGCAAAAGCTTTTGATTATTGATCCCCAAAGTCCTGGAAAGATTGATCAGGTAATTGAAAAGATGAAGGAAAAGGAGGGAAATTACCAGATTGTCCGGTACGATGACCGGGGAATTGAGGTAATGCCGTTGGGCTGTACCAAGGGAACTGGGGTTGCCAGGCTCGCAGGGTATTTAGGCGTGCCCCTGGAAGAGGTTCTGGTTTTAGGTGATAATGCCAATGATATGGAAATGTTTCAAGAAGCTGGTTGCTGCGCGGCAGTAGGAAACGCTGTTGACCTGCTGAAGGAAAAAGCAGATTATGTGAGCGAAAAAAACTGGGTTTACGGAGTCATTGACGCTTTGAAGCATTTCTCCATAGGAGAATGATATGAATATGAAAAGAAAAAAATTCTGGATAAAAAAGATTGAGCCATATTGCTGGATGGCTCCCGCGTTTCTTATCTTTGCTGTTTTTACATTTATACCGTTTATTCAGACCATTTACAAAAGTTTGTTTATTGTAGATTCCTTTGGAAATCTGAGACAGTTTGTAGGCCTAGAAAATTACAGTTATATTTTTGCAGATGAGGTGTTTTTAAAGGCCATTAGAAATACCTTATGGTATGTTGTCCTTACCGTTCCCATTTCAAAGATTTTGGGAATGCTGCTGGCTTTGCTGGCCAACAAAAGGAGAAAAACTTCTTTTCTGTATGAAACCTCTTTTGCAGTTCCTATGGCCATGGCCTCTTCTGTGACCGCTATGATTTTCCAGCTTCTTTATGTGCCCTCTTTGGGATTTATCAATGGATTTTTTGGACTGGATGTTCAATGGCTTAATGATCCTGATATAGCCATGGTTTCCATAGCAATCATACAGATATGGCTTTCTACAGGTTATGCTTTTATTTTTATGCTCTCCGCCGTAAGAAGTGTTCCCGATGATGTAGTGGAAAGCGCCCGTCTGGATGGAGCCGGTCCTGTGCGGATGCTTCTTAATATTTATCTGCCTCTGACTACACCAACCCTTTTCTATCTGATTATTACAGATATCACATACAGTATGATGATGATGAGTTTGGTAAGCGTATTAACAGACGGAGGCCCCAACAATTCTACAACTACGATTATTCATTACATCTATAAGCAGATTGTTTCAGCAGGTAATTATACCAATGCCAATCCGGCGGCGATTGTGGCTTTTGTTATGACTCTCATTGCCACGCTGTTGGGATTTTTATGGGAGAAGAAAGGAGTGCATTATCAATAATGAAACGGATCATAAAAGGGGGACTGTTCATCCAGATTCTCTGCCTGTTTTTGGCCTTTATTATGATATTCCCCATTTTTTACGCGGTATCTGTTTCTTTTATGGAGCAGAAAGCGGTGCTTGCGTCACCGCCTAATCTTCTTCCGCCGAAGGTAACATTTGAAAATTATGTGACAGCTTTTACAAGAACAACCCTGGGAAGATATATGATTAACTCTTTTGTCATTGCTCTGGTCTGCAGCATCAGCCGTGTTCTTTTGGCAACCATGTGCGCGTTTCCTTTTGCTTTTATGGAATTTAAGGGAAAGAAGCTGCTGTTTATGCTTGCAGTGAGCACGATGATGATTCCTCCGGATGTTTTAATTGTTTCAAATTACGGAATCATAAGCAAAATGGGACTGATTAATACTTATCTTGGGGTGTGCTCTGTATTTTTGGTATCAGCAGCTAATATTTTTATGCTGCGTCAGCACTTCCTGACCTTTTCCAAAAGCCTTCAGGAAGCTGCTTATATAGACGGCTGCGGAAATATCCGTTTCTTTACTAATATACTTCTGCCGGTCAGCCGGCCCGTGCTGACTACTGTATTCCTGTCTTCTTTTGTAAGTGTCTGGAATCAGTATACATGGCCTATGCTTGTAACCAACAGAAATGAACTGCGCACCATTCAGGTAGGCATTACCATGCTGAAGGACAGGGAATCCGCTGTATTTGGTCCGGTCATGGCAGGCGTTGTGATTGCCCTTATTCCTACTGTGCTGCTGTTTGTTCTGTTCCAGAAAAATATTGTGGCCGGTATGATGTCAGGCTCTGTAAAGGGATAGTCAGCTGCTTTTACAAATAAAGACAAGAAAGAAAAAGGAGAAATTATGAAAAAGACAAAAAGATTCGTTGCGTATGGTGTTTTGGCTGCTATGGTATTTGGAATGACTGGGTGCGGCAGCTCAGCTCCGGTGTCTGATTCGACAGCTCAGTCCCAGGAGGTAGAAGGTGCTTCAGAGTCAGGAACAGGGACTACAGAACTGACTTTCTGGCACTCTATGGACAGCGTGTTTGCTGAAATTACCGAGAAACAAGTAGATTTGTTTAACTCTACAATTGGAGCAGAAAAGAATATTCATGTAACTCCTGTATTCCAGAACTGGCCGGGAACGGATGCCCTTACGGCAGCCATGTCTGCAGACGATGTGGAAAATATGCCTGATGTGATTCAGCTTTACAGTGACAGTGTCAGCCTGCTGCGGGACTATGACCGGACGGTATGGGCAGAAGATTGTCTTACAGAAGATGGAAGCTTGCAGAAAGAAGATTTTGTGCCAAGCGCAAGAGCGTCTTATTCTATTGACGGAAGAATGATCGGCGTTCCGTGGACTGCTTCCGCTCTTCTTTTATACTATAATCAGACCTATTTGGATCAGGCTGGAGTAGAAGTTCCGGAAACAATCGAGGAGATGGCTTCCATTCTCCCTGTTCTTACAGAAAAAACAGACGCTCAGTACGGCTTAAATGTAAGAGTAAATCAGTATGAGCTGGAAAACTGGATTGAAACTCAGGGACCGGAGGGAAGTGAATTTGGAAACAATGGAAATGGCCATAACGGATATATTACAGAGCTTAGCTGTCTGACGAATGGAACCCTTGACAATTTCCTTACACAGTGGGAAAAAGTAGTGGAGAGCGGAGCCTACAAGGCTACCAAAGATTCCATGAATGAGGAATTTGCTCAGGGAATTCATGCCATGGTAATTATGACAAGCTCCAGAATCCCTACTATCAGTGAACTGGTTGGAGACAGCTTTCAGTGGGGGGTTGCCGAGATTCCCAAGGTCTCTGCAGATGATATAGGAGGAGCCTATCCCAGTGGTTCCGGTTTATTTATGCTGGATCGGGGCGATGAGGCAAAGAAAGAAGCGGCATGGGAATTTGTACAGTTTATGGCTTCCCCTGAGGCGCAGGTTATGTGGCTGGAAGGAACCGGTTATACACCTGTAAACACAAAGACTCAGGAATTGGATGCATATAAGACCTCTATGGAAGAAGAGCCAAGACAGCAGGTTGCTTATGATGCTTTGATGAGAGGCGGAGAACGGGTGATTCCAGCTTTTGTTCCTAACGGAAGCACCATGGATACTGTTATAAAAGATGCGATGGTTGCGTTTGGAGAGGGCAGTACGACAAAGGATGAAACGTTCCAGACCATTCAGGAAGGCTGCGAAAAAGCCATCAGCGATTACTACAGAGTAAACCCCATTGAGGAATAAAAATGGGAGAAGAGAGGAAAAAAATCATTATTGACTGTGATCCCAGCGCAGATGACGCTTTAGGAATCATGTTGGCATTGGCGTCAGACGAGCTGGAAGTAGTGGGCATTACTTCTGTATTTGGAGTATGTCCCATTGAGCAGAGTACGGAAAATGCGATGAGAATTTTAAAACTGGAAGGAAGAGAGGAGATCCCGGTGGCCAAGGGTGCCGCCGGGCCTCTCTCTGGTTTCATAAAATTCGATCATCTATATGGCGGAGCCGATGGAATGTCAGAAACCGGAATTCCCCAATCCGGCCTTTCGCCGGTTAAGGCGAAAGCAACAGAATGGCTGAGAGAAAAGATAGAAGTGTGTGCCGGAGAAATTACTATCCTTTCTACCGGACCTATGACAAATCTGGCCGGTCTGCTGACAGAATATCCTTCTGTGAGAGAAAAGATATGCCGGATACTTACCATATCCGGTTCTTATGGGGTCAGACCAGACAAAAGAGGCTGGAATCCCAGACCTTCATGGAATGTATTGGCAGATCCTCAGGCCGCGTCCGTGGTAATGGAATCGGGAGTTTTCATTCAGGCAGCTGGATTTGACGTCACCGGTCTGCTGTCCAACCATATGACAGAGAAAATTTTAGAAAAGGGGAGGAAAGATTCTCCACGGTTTCAGTTCTTTCAAAAAGCGGTAGAGTATAATCTGAGAAACGGACTGGAACCTTTCAGCCTGCTGGTAGATTCTATGGCTGTCGTTATGGCAGTTTTACCGGATGCCTTTGAGTTTATGGAAGGAAAAGCAGTGGTAGAAACAGAGGGAACCTGGATGAAAGGTCAAACCTTATTTGGGACAAAGGGATATCTGGATGGTTCCCGGTCAAGGGTTCGGGCAGCGTACAGCCTGGATAAAGAAAAAATAACAAATTTATTAATAGAAAGGCTCTTTTTATGAAATTATCCACTTCCACAAACCTGGTTTTTGAACGGCCAGATCATACTATTTTCCCTATGACCGAGATGATGAAAATTGCAAAAACGGCTGGTTTTCAGGAGTTTGATCTGAACTTTTATGACTGGTCCCTTCCGCATTCTCCTTTCCTTACGGACAAATGGAGGTCATGGATTGAGGAAATCGCAGAGGAAAAAGAACGTCTGGGAGTTTCTTTTGGACAATGCCATGCCTATACATATAATTTTCTAGACCCGTGTATGACCAGTGAGGAAAAGGAGCGCCATGAAATGCTGGTGCTTCGGTCCTTGGAGTGCAGCGCCATTGTGGGGGCCACTGTGTGTGTCACTCATCCAGATACGGATTTTACCGCAATAAGCCAGGGGAAATGTTCGAAAGAGAAAAATTTGGAATATTTTAAGAGACTGATTGAGAAGGCCGGCGCATTTGAGATGGAACTGGCTATTGAGAATATGTGCGATATTACCATAGCTCCACGGAGAAAGTACTGTGCTTATCCAGAAGAGCTGGCTGATTTGCTGGATACGCTGTCGGATAAGAGAATTGGGGCCTGTTGGGACTTTGAACATGCGGACATTATGCAGCAGAATCAAAGACAGTCCCTCCTTCTTTTAAAGGACCATTTGAAAGCAACTCATGTTTCAGATACTCACAGCGCTACAGATCCTGACTTAATGCACGTAATGCCTTTGTTTGGAAAAATAGACTGGAAGGAAGCTGTGGAAACATTAAAAGAAATTAATTACCAGGGCTCCTTCAGTTTTGAAGTAAACAATTACGGCAACTACTTTCCAGATGAACTGCTGCCTACAGCATTGGAGTTTGCCTACAAAATCGGGCAGTACCTGATGGAACTTGGCGACAAATAAATAAAAAGCGATACAGATGAGAGGATAGAAAAACTATACTTCAAAATCTGTACCGCTTTTTTTGGCTTTTCTATTTCTTTCTGAAAGAAATAGGAGGAAGGCGGTGGCGTTTCAGCCGGCTGAACCAGTTAAAGTAGAAGAAGAACAGCACGGAGGTAATGGTCCAGGTGAGAGGATAACTGAATATTACAGTCTGAATAACTGGATTTAAAGGAACCGCGATCCAGATCCAGAGAACACGAAGAGCACATACCCCCAGACTGACAATAATCATAGGAATCCAGCAGTCCCCAACACCTCGAAGAGCGCCGGAATAAATTTCAATACATACATAAGTAATAAAGGTTGGAACCAGATACCGGAGAATTTCGGTTCCTTTTTGGATTACAGCCTGATCCGTGGTGAAAAGCAGATAAACATAGCTGCCTCCCAGATAAAGAACCGTGCTTAAAAGGATTGTGGAGATAAAACTCATAGCCATGCAGACATGAAGTCCTTTGTAAACCCTGTCCTTTTTTCCCGCGCCGTAATTCTGTCCTACAAAGGTTGTAATGGAGATACCAAAGGCATTGAGAATCATCCAGAATACGCTGTCAATTTTTCCATAGGCTGTCCAGGCGGCGATGGTATCCGTACCCAGAGAATTTACGCTGGCTTGGATAATAATATTGGATATAGAATACATAACAGACTGAAGGCCGGCAGGAAAACCAATGCGAACAATTCGTTTTACCATTCTGGGATCAATAGCCAATGCTTTCAGATCCAGATGATAGGATTCTCTGGTGCGCATCAGCACAAAAAGAACCAGAAAAGCGCTGACATACTGAGAAATAATGGTGGCGATGGCTGCGCCTTTTACACCCATGTGAAAGACCAGAACGAATAAAAGATCCAGGACAATATTGGTAAAGCAGCTGGCAATAAGGAAATATAAAGGCCTTTTGGAGTCTCCGATGGCTCTCAAAATCCCCGCTCCCATATTGTAGATAAGATTGCCGATCAGCCCCAGAAAATAGATCCTCATATAGAGGACCGCATAGTCCAGAATCTCATCAGGCGTTCCCATGGCAGTGAGGGCAAAGGGAGCTATGGCGATTCCAATGATCATAAGTACAATTGCTCCCAATATGGAAAAAGCAATAGCCGTATGAACTGCCCGGCTTACCTTTTTTCCGTATTTCGCCCCGTAATACTGGGAGATAATGACCGTAGCGCCGGAGGAAAGGCCTACGAAAAAGCCTACCAGAAGATTGATAATGGTAGCGGTAGGCCCGCCTACGGCTGCCAGAGCTTCCTTTCCCACAAAACGGCCTACAATAACAGCGTCAGCAGTATTGTACAGCTGCTGGAAGAAGGTTCCAAACAGAATGGGAAAGAAAAACAGAAGAAGCTGCTGCCAGATGACTCCTTCTGTAATTTTGTTGTGCTCCATTGCACTGATTGATTGTGTGTTCTTAGTCATGATAAATCCCTCGTATGTATGGTAGTTTATGTAATCTCATTATACAGTGAGGGATTTAAAAATACAATGGGTGGAAAGTAAAAATGCCCTTTCTTTTATTGCGTATTGACAGCCTTTTTAAGAGCCTGGTCAACAGCCTGAATAAGAACGGAGGAAGTAAAGCGGGTTTCGTCAGAATAGGTAAGATTTTCCGTAGACTGGGTGGAGACAATCTGCTGAGCCAGGTTTTCCATGGAAGGCTGCATTAATGGATACATGGTAGTTACAGCTTCTGACAGAGGGGCCAGGGTTACAGACGTAATCTGATGGGAGTCCACGCATACTTCTACATTGGCCTCCTGGCCGCCCAGAATAATGGAGGCGGTATAGATGCCGGGAACAAAGCGGGCCTCATGGGAAGCGGCGGCCTTTTCCCTTCCAGGCCGGAACATAATCAGAAAAAGTGTGATAAGCAGAAGGCCGAGACCTACAAATATGGCTGTATATATAATCTCCTTCATCCGCAGTACCACAATCTTTGTTTTGGAGCTCATAATAAGACCTCCGGACAGTTTTGTTATAATGTATTAAGAGAAGAGGAGATTTATGTTATAATTGGTTCAGCGAAAAGTAAGAGAGTTAAAGGAGAATGACAGATGTCCCTTCAGTTTATACTTGGCGGTTCCGGTTCAGGAAAAACCCACCGTCTTTATACTTCACTGATACAGGAGTCAATAAAACGGCCGGAAGACCGTTTTATTGTTCTGGTTCCGGAGCAGTTTACCATGCAGACTCAAAAAGAGATTGTAACTCTCCATCCCAGACATGGAGTGAGTAATATTGATATTGTCAGCTTTCAGCGTCTGGCCTTTCGGATTTTTGAGGAATTATCCGTGAAAAATCCGTCTGTGCTGGATGATATGGGAAAGGCTATGGTCCTTCGCAAGGTAGCTGCAAAAGAAAAGAAGAATTTGGTATTATATAAGGATCATTTTGCTCAGAATGGATTTATCGCTCAGATGAAGTCCATGCTGTCTGAGCTTTATCAGTACGGAATTACCCCCGACAGGCTGAAAGAGCAGATCCCCCTTGCTCAGGGTGCTTTGCTGAAGCAGAAGCTTCAGGATATAACTGTGCTGTATGAAGCGTTCCGAAACTACATCCAGGATAAATATATCACCACAGAGGAAATTCTGGATGTGCTTTGCAGAGTGCTACCTGATTCCAGATATATGAGAAATGCTGTAGTAACTCTGGACGGCTTTACCGGTTTTACGCCGGTTCAATACCGTCTTATTGAACTGTTTCTCAAAATGTGCAGGCAAGTTACCGTTACCGTTACCATAGACCCATCCCTTCCCATGGGAAGAAGCGGTCAGGTGCAGGAGCTTTTCTATATGAGCCGGCAGATGATCAGCCGCTTGAATCAGCTGGCTGCGGATACCAATACCTCAAGAGAAAAAGATCTGTTTTTAACCGCCCATCCCTCACCCAGAGCAGAGAAAAGCAAAGATTCCCAAAGTCTTGATTTTCTGGAACAGAATCTTTACCGGTTTCGGGGAAAAACATGGAAGGAAGTTCCTTCTTCCATTGAATTGAGACAATATGAAATGCCTTCCAAAGAGACGGCCGAAGTCCTTCATTCTATAGAAGAAGCAGTGCAAAGAGAGGGGTTAAGATACCGGGATATGGCTGTAATTACGGGAGATCTTGGAACTTACGGAAGGGAGCTGGCCCGGCAGTTTGAGGATTGGGGAATTCCTTACTTTCTTGATGATAAAAAGAGCATCCTGAAAAACCCTATGGTAGAGCTGATCCGTTCCGCTTTGGAGATCATTCAGAAGGATTTTTCTTATGAGAGCGTATTCCGTTATCTGAGAACGGGCCTGGTGCTGGAATTAAGTCAGGGAGAGCAGCTGGACCGTCTGGAGAACTATGTCATTGCGCTGGGAATTCGTGGATTGAAACGATGGGATCAAACCTGGGAAAGCTGGTACCGGGGGGGGAAGGACTTGAATCTGGAGGAAATGAATCATCTGAGGGAGGATATTTTAGGTCCCTTAAGGCAGTTTTATCAGGATTTCTGCCAGGATCGGGCTACTGTACGGACTATGACGGCAGCTGTTGCGGGTCTTCTTACCAGCCTTGATATAGAGAGAAAGATGAAAGAGTACCAGGCTTATTTTGAAAACCGGAAAGAATATGGGATGGCAAAAGAATACAGCCAGGTCTACGGTTTGGTGATGGATCTTTTTGATCGTCTGGTAAGTCTTCTGGGAGAGGAGGCCATAGGAAGGAAGGAGTATGCCCAGATTCTGGATGCAGGATTTTCTGAAGTAAAGGTGGGGGTAATTCCGGCCACGGTGGATCGAGTGGTAGTGGGAGATATTACCAGAACTCGTCTGGATCATATAAAGATTCTGTTTTTTGTGGGAGTGAACGATGGAATTGTGCCGGTAAAAAAGGAGAATGGAAGCCTGTTTACAGACAGAGAGAGAGAATTTCTGGAAAGCAATTCGGTAGAACTGGCTCCAACTGTGCGGGAAGAAAGTTTCCGCCAGAGATTTTATCTGTATCTGGCTCTGACAAAGCCGGAGCAGAAACTGATTCTTTCCTGTTCCGCATCTGATTCTCAGGGTAAGGCACTAAGGCCGTCAACGTTGATGAATGAGATGAGAAAGCTGTTTCCAGGCCTCTCTTTGAAACCCTGCGGTCCACAGGGAGAATATCCTCTTTCCCTGCCTGAGGCCAAGAGACGGCTTACGGAAGGGCTAAGGGAATGGGGGGAAGGAAAGACAGATCTTAAGTTTCTTCAGCTCTATAAAAACTTTGCCCTTCTGGAAGGAAAAAAAGAACAGCTTCACCAGCTGGTAGATGCTGCATTTTACAGTTATGTGAAGAAAGGAATTGGGAAGGCGGCCGCCAAGGCGCTCTATGGTTCTGTTTTAAGCGGCAGCGTGACCCGGCTGGAACAGTATGCTTCCTGCGCTTACGCTCATTTTCTGTCCTATGGACTGGAACTGATGGAAAGGCAGGAGTTTCAGCTGGCGGCTGTTGACATGGGAAATCTTTTTCATAATTCTATTGACCTTTGCTTTCAGCGTATGAGAGAAGAGGGGAGGGATTGGAGAAATCTTGGAGAGGAGGAACGAAAAGAGCTGGTTCATCAGTGTGTGACTCACGTAACCGAGGAATACGGAAATACTATTTTAAAAAGTTCCGCCAGAAATTCGTATCTTGCCGCCAGAGTGGAGAAGATTACTGACAGAACCATATGGGCTCTGGCAGAGCAGCTGAAAAAGGGAGACTTTGTTCCGGTAGGGTTTGAGGTGTCTTTTTCTGCCGCGGATAATCTGAAAGCAATGAAGATTCCCCTCTCTCCTTCCCAAGCTCTTCACCTGAGAGGACGAATAGACCGGATGGATGTGTGTCAAGATGAAGATAAGCTCTATGTAAAGATTATTGATTATAAGTCGGGAGGAACAGCCTTTGATCTGACGGCTCTTTATTATGGAATTCAGCTTCAGCTGGTGGTTTATATGGATGCGGCATTGGAAATGGAAGAGAGGAGAAACCCCAATAAAGAAGTGATTCCAGCCGGTATTTTTTATTACAATATCGGTGATCCCATAGTAGACCGGGAAGACAATGAGACAGACCAGGAACAGACAGAACAAAGAATTTTGAGGCATCTGAGGATGAACGGTCTGGTAAACAGCAGTCTGGATGCCATTGGTCATCTGGACAGAGAAATACAGACGGAGTCGCAGGTAATTCCTGTTGCAATGAAAAACGGTTTGATCCAGGAAGCCCGATCCAGCGTGGCAGGGGGAGAACGGTTTGAGCATCTGAGAAAATTTGTGAGAGGAAAGCTGAAGGAAGAGGGCAAACAGATTCTGGCCGGAGATATAGACATTGCCCCTTACCGTCAGGGCAGCAGGACGGCATGCGATTACTGCCCTTACCATTCTGTTTGCGGATTTGAACTGAAAACGGACGGATACGCTTACAGGAAATTTAAATCGCTGAAGCCGGAGGAAATCTGGCAGGAGATATCTCTACAGGAAAATAATACAGGAGGAAACGGCAGTGGCAGTCAAGTGGACGAAGCAACAGAGACAGGTAATTGAAAGCAGGGACAGAAATCTTCTGGTGTCTGCAGCGGCAGGCAGCGGAAAAACGGCTGTTTTAGTAGAGCGGATTATTGAGATGATTACAGATGAGAAGCGAAAACTGGATATTGACCGGATTTTGGTTATGACATTTACCAGAGCGGCGGCTGATGAGATGAGGGAGAGGATTCTGGAAGCGGTAGATGCCAGGCTTTTAAAAGAACCCGACAATGGCCATCTGCAGATGCAGGCGGCCATGATTCCTTATGCCCAGATTACTACCATAGACAGCTTCTGCCTTTCTCTTCTGCGGGAGCATTACAACCGTTTGGATATTGATCCGGCCTTCCGAGTAGGAGAAGAAGGGGAGCTTCTTCTCCTGAAAAAAGACGTGATGCAGGAGATGCTGGAGGAGTACTACCAAGAGGGCAGCAGGGAATTTATCGATTTTGTAGAAACCTATGCCCAGGGAAAGGCGGATTACGGAATTGAAGATTACATTATGCAGGTTTATACCTTCTCTCAAAGCAATCCATGGCCTGATCAGTGGTTTGGGCAGTGCCGGATGGAACTTTCCCTTACAGACCCTAAAGAAATCTTTTCTGCCCCCTGGATGGATTTCCTCCTTGAAGATGTCCGCCTTCAGGCAAAAGAACTGACCTCGCAGTTAAGAGAAGCCATTGAGGTGTGTGAGGAGGAAAACGGACCGGCTCCCTATATTCCCGCTCTTACAGAGGATTTAACATCCCTTGAAAAGCTGACGCAGGTGAAGAACTATGGGGAGATGAACCAGTTCCTAAATTCTATTGTCTTTGGAAGGCTTGGGGCAGTTCGCAGCAAGGAGATTGACGGGGGGAAAAAAGCCTTTGCTTCTGCCGTGAGAGACCGGGTAAAAAAAGCCGTGGGAAAGCTGAAGGAAGGACTGTGCTCTGCCTCTGAGGATCAGGCGGCAGCTGATATGGAAGGATCAGCCAGAGCAGCTGCAGTGCTTTTGGACTTGGCCCAAGATTATGCCTGTAGATATCAGCAGGCAAAAAAGGAGAAAAATCTTGTGGATTTTAATGATCTGGAACATTATGCCCTTCAGATTCTTTATGAGGAGCAGGAAGGGAAAATGGTCTGTACCAGGGAGGCTGATGAATTAAGCAGGCAGTATGAGGAAATCCTGGTAGATGAGTATCAGGACAGCAATCAGGTTCAGGAGGCGTTGGTTCAGGGCATTTCCAGGGAGCGTTTCGGTCATCCCAATGTATTCATGGTAGGTGATGTGAAGCAGAGTATTTATAAATTCCGACTGGCAAAACCAGAGCTTTTTCTGGAAAAATATGAAACCTATCCCTGGGAGGAAGGGCCTTATCAGAAAATTGAGCTTCATCAGAATTTCAGAAGCAGAGCTCAGGTGCTTCAGGGAATCAATGATATCTTTTTTAGAATTATGACAAGAAATCTTGGGGGAATTGTGTATACAGATGATACAGCTCTTCATCCCGGAGCGGAATTTGAGCCTACAGACAAGCCGTCCGGAGAAAAGAACGAGCTTCTTCTGATTCATGGGGAGGGAGAAATTTTAAGGCAGTTGGATGACGAGAAAGGGGATTTTACCAGCAGGGAGATGGAGGCCAAGCTGATTGCCGCCCGCATCCGGGAGATGACAGACCCTGACAAGGGACTGTGGATCTGGGATAAGAAGCAGGGACAGTACCGCGTTGCGGCTCTGGGCGATATGGTGATCCTATTAAGATCCCTAAGCGGCTGGGCAGAAGAGTTTGTTAATGTTCTGACAAATGAGGGAATTCCAGCCTGTGCAGAACGAAAGACAGGCTATTTTACAGCCTGGGAGGTGGAGACCGTTTTAAGTTTTCTATCTGTCATTGACAATCCCATGCAGGACATTCCTCTGGCTGCGTCTTTGAAATCTCCCATAGGAGGCGTATCTGATCAGGAGCTGGCCCGGATTATGGCAGAGTACAAAAAAAGAACGGCGAAGGGACAGGACAGGGGAATTTACGGAGCCTGTCGCATGTATCTTAATGGGGACAATGGGCAGGAGAAAGAGGAGAGGTCAGATGAGGACTGCAAAATTTTTAATAAAGTCAGATGCTTTTGGGAGCTGCTTCAATCCTTCCGCCAGCGAAGTGCTTATCTGAGTATCTACCAGCTTCTCTGTCAGATCTATGAGGAGACAGGATTTTACGATTATGTTTCCTCCATGCCTTCCGGGGACTTGAGAAAGGCCAATCTGGATATGCTTGCCGAGAAGGCTCTGGCTTATGAAAAAACCAGTTATACCGGTCTGTTTCATTTTGTCCGCTATATTGAAAATCTGAGAAAGTATGACACGGATTTTGGAGAGGCATCTCTTGCCGGTCAGGACAATATTCTTCGGATTATGAGCATCCATAAAAGCAAGGGACTGGAGTTTCCTGTTGTTTTTCTTGCCGGTATGGGAAAGAAGTTTAACAAGCAGGATGCTTATGGAAGAATCCTTATAGACTCTGAACTGGGAATTGCTACAGATTATGTGGATTTAGAGCGGAGAGTGAGAACCTCTACTTTGAAAAAACAGGCTCTGAAACGGAAAATGGAGCTGGATTCCATGGGAGAGGAGCTGAGGGTTCTCTATGTTGCTATGACAAGGGCAAAGGAAAAATTGGTGATGGTGGGAATGGACCGGCATCTGGACAAGAAATTGGAGCGTTTTGGCTCTATGAATCTTGGCAGAGGAGGGATTCCATTTACCATCCTTTCCACTGCAGAGTCCTGTCTTGACTGGCTTCTTATGTGTCTGGCAGACAGGATTGTCAGCGGAGGAGAAGAAAAAACAGTGGATGGGGGAGCTGCCTTGGTAAAGGAGTACTCTGCCCCGGATCTGATTGGAAGAGAGATTGAAAGACAGGCAAAGAAGCAGATATCCAAAGATATGCTTCTGAATCTGGATCTGTCTCAGGATTTTGATGAGATGTACGGACAGCATCTTGCAGAAGCTTTAGACTATGTCTATCCTTACAGGGAGGACATCGGACTTCATACAAAAGTGTCCGTATCAGAACTGAAGCAGAGGGGACAGTTTGCCGACGAGGAAGAAAGTGATTTTCTTCCCACAATCCCCGCCTTCCTTATGGACAGAGAGGCTGGAAATCAATCGGTTGACGCCGCCGCAAGGGGTACTGCCTATCACCGGGCATTTCAGCTTCTGGATTTTGGCCCACTTACCAGCCAGGAAGCGGTAGTTCGGGAGCTTTCCCGCCTGGCGGTAAGCGGAAGCCTTGATAAGGATAGCTTTGACTTAATCGATTCACGGAAAATATGGGGATTTTTAAGTTCTCCTTTGGGGAAAAGATTCAGTCAGGCTCAGAGGGAAGGAAGACTGTATAAAGAGCAGCAGTTTGTCATAGGGATTCCGGCCAGAGAAATGGATTTGTGCCATTCTCAGGAACTGGTATTGATTCAGGGGATTATTGACGCTTATATGGAGGAAGAGGGGGAATTGGTGCTGGTAGATTATAAAACGGATTTTGTTAAAAGAGGAGAGGAAAAAATCCTTATTGACAGATACCAGACTCAGCTGGAATACTATAAAAGGGCTTTGGAGCAGATGACAGGGAAAAAAGTGAAGGAAAAAGCCATTTATTCTCTGGCTCTTCAGAAGGAAATTCTGCTTTAATCCCGGAAAACGCAGGTAAAAAGCCTGGGTTTTAGGAACAAAAGATCAAAGATAAGGAGACAGATATGAATATTGCCTTTGCCCCCATGGAGGGAATCACAGGATATGTGTACCGTAATGCCCATAAACATTTTTTTCCGGGAACAGACCGTTACTTTTCCCCATTTTTGGTGCCTACTCAGAATCGGCGGTTTACGTCCAGAGAGAAAAATGACATACTTCCGGAGCATAATCAGTCTCTTACGCTGATTCCCCAGATATTGACCAATGACGGAGAAAACTTTATCTGGGCTGCGGGAGAACTGAAGGCAATGGGATATCATCATGTGAACCTGAACCTCGGCTGTCCGTCAGGGACGGTTGTTTCCAAAGGAAGAGGAGCCGGATTTTTGGCAGATCCCCAGAAGCTGAAACGCTTTCTGGATAAGATTTTTGAAAATAGTCAGGTGGAAATATCTATTAAAACCAGAATTGGGAAAGAGGATCCAGATGAATTTTACCGTCTGATAGAAATTTTCAATCAGTATCCTTTGAAGGAACTGATTATTCATCCCAGAATACAGAAGGATTTTTATAAGAATACTCCAAATTGGGATATGTTTGAATTTGGACAAAGAGAAAGCAGGAATCCGGTGTGTTATAATGGAAATCTTTTCGCCAGGAAGGATTGGGAAGAACTGAAAAAGAAGTTTCCCCAGACAGATCATATTATGCTGGGAAGAGGATTGGTGGCAAATCCTGCTTTGGCAGATATCATCAAAGGCGGAAAAGCTCTGACACCAGAAACACTCAAGGCATTCCATGATGAAATCTGCCATGGTTATGAGAACGTGATACCGGGGGATAAGAATGTACTCTTTAAGATGAAGGAACTGTGGTTTTACCTGGGTTTCCTGTTTCGGGAAAGTGAAAATTTGAAAAAGAAGATCAGAAAGACACAGAAGCTAAGTGAGTATCGGGCGCTGGTAAATCAGATATTTCAGCAGTGCCCTATGGATCCGGAAGGAAGCTATTTCCCCCAGCTGTGAAAATGATGAAAATAAAAAACCCGGCGTTTATCAGGAAAGGCCTGATAAACACTGGGTTTTTAAAGAGTGGAGTAGACGGGAGTTGAACCCGTGTCCAAAAACCAATCCCCTGTTCTTCTACTATCATAGTCAGTTTATTGACATTCCCTCCGCTGCCCGGGAACTGACACTCTGACAGCTTCAGTAGCTTCATAATACGCCCATACACTCAAAGCTTTGTATATGTCGTTTCTCACATAGTCGATGCCGGATTCTCAAGGTGTGAGTGCCCTGAGGCCGACAAAGCTGCAATTAGGCAGCTAATGCTAATTCGTTCTTGTTAGCGTTTATATTTAGGTTTGCCATTTAACGCATTGCATGCGGATAGCTTCACCAGCTTCATAGTCCCTGTCGAAACCAGTACTACCCCTTATTGGGATTCATTTTGAGCATTATCATACTATCACGGATCAGATGCTTTGTCAACGCCGTCACAGCTTTTTGGAGGAAATTTCTTTGGGGATTTTTGAAGATTTCGGCTCTTTTGCATTGATAATCCATATTTGTTATAGTATTATAAATACAATTAGTTAAACACTTAATAATTAAATATTTAATAGTTAAGACTAAAACAAACGGAGGTAGAAAATGAATGAGATGGTAAGAAATCCTTCAAGGGATGGGGAAGACTGTGATACAGAAGGCTTCTGTTTTTTGTCGTATTATATGAAGATTTTGAAGCTGTATCGCAGCCTGGTTGATCAGCGCTTAAAGGACAGAGGAGTACATCAGAGCTATCAGCAGCTTCTCATAATTCTTTCCCAGCATCCCAATATATCTCAGAAGGAAATGGCGCGGATGCTTCATATTTCAACACCCGCCATTACAGCCGCTGCAAAGAAGCTGGAGCGGGAAGGATATATAAGACGTCTGGTAAGTGAGGAGGACAATCGTGTTAACCGCATAAGTCTTACGGAGGAAGGAAAGACACTGGCTCAAACCATACGGCAAAGCTGTAGGGAGATAGAAAGAGGAATGATGGAAGGATTTTCTGAAAATGATAAAAAGGAGATGGCTGGTCATTTGAATCGGATTTATTCTAATTTGTCCAGGCTATCTCCTGAGGATAGAAAAGAAGGAGTGGATAAAAAGTGAAGCGTTACTGGAAATATATAAAGCCTTATTTAGGTTCTTTCATTCTTGCTCCCCTGCTGATGGTGACGGAAGTGTTTGGTGAGGTAACCCTTCCAAAGCTGATGTCTCTGATTATTAATCATGGTGTGGCTGAAAAAAATGTATCTTACATTCTATCTATCGGCGGCGTCATGGCGGCAGTGGCAGTTCTGATGGCAGTGGGAGGCATTGGAGGCGCTTATTTTGCGGCCAAAGCTTCCATATGCTTTAGTACAGATCTGAGAAAGGATGTATTTGACAAGGTACAGGAGTTTTCTTTCAAGAATATAGATGATTTCAGCACAGGTTCTCTTGTTACAAGACTGACCAATGATATTCAGCAGATTCAGAATGTAGTCATGATGAGTCTGCGAACTTTGTTCCGCGCACCTGGTATGTTAATCGGAGGCTTGATTATGGCTTATCTGATGAATCGTCAGCTGATGGTGATTCTCCTTGTGGTTATGCCTCTTTTGCTGCTTGCTATCTTTCTGCTTTTAAGGACAGCGTTCCCTAAATTTATGGCCATGCAGAAAAAGATCGACCGGCTTAATTCCAGCGTTCAGGAAGCGCTGACCAATGTTCGGGTAATTAAATCCTTTGTCCGGGAGGAATATGAGGAGGAGAAGTTTAAAGCCGCCAATAAGGATCTGAAAGAGGGAAGCTTACAGGCTATGAGAATTGTTATCGCTACTATGCCTGTTATGATGCTTGCCATGAATCTGACTACCCTGGCAGTGGTATGGTACGGAGGCAATCTGATTATAGGCGGATTTATGCAGGTTGGAGATCTGACTGCATTTACTACCTATATCGTCCAGATTTTGATGTCTCTGATGATGGTTTCTATGGTGTTTTTACAGGCTTCCAGAGCGCTGGCTTCTCTGAAGCGTGTTCGGGAGGTGCTGGATACGAAAGTAGATCTGACTGATGACAGCGGGGCAAGAAAAGATGCGCTCGTTGAGAAGGGAAAGGTAGAATTTAAAAATGTCAGTTTCCAGTACAATAAAAATTCTGGTGAAATGATTCTTAAATCCATTGATTTTACTGCATTTCCCGGCCAGACCGTTGGAATTATCGGCGCTACAGGAAGCGGAAAAACTACTTTGGTACAGCTGATTCCAAGGCTGTACGATGTAAACCGGGGACAGGTCCTGGTAGACGACATTGATGTCCGCGACTATTCGCTGAAAAATCTGAGAGAAGGTGTTGGCATGGTGCTTCAGAAAAATGTACTTTTTTCCGGAACCATTGAGGAAAATCTTCTTTGGGGAGATGAAAACGCTTCTATGGAAGAGATAAGAGAGGCGGTCAGGAGCGCCCAAGCAGACGGGTTTGTTGCCAGTTTTTCTCATGGGTATGATACAGATTTGGGACAGGGAGGCGTCAACGTATCAGGAGGGCAGAAACAGAGACTGTGTATTGCCAGAGCTCTTTTAAAGAAGCCTAAAATTCTTATTCTTGATGACAGTACTTCTGCTGTGGATACAGCCACAGAGGCAAAAATTCGCCAGTGCTTTCAGACAACCCTTAAAGATACCACCAAGATTATCATTGCCCAGCGAATCAGCTCTGTGGAATCTGCGGACCTGATATTGGTTCTGGATGAAGGAAGAATTGTGGGACAGGGAAATCATCAGCAGCTGATTCAATCCTGCCGGGAATATCAGGAAATCTATTATTCCCAGAGAGATAAGGAGGTGGGGGCATAATGAATTCCAACCGCAAAGCAGAGAGTTTAAGAAGACGATATGCCAGAACCAGCTCTTCCTTTTCCCAGGGACAGGGAAGAGGTCATGGAGGCGGTCCGGGCAGGGGAAGGCATATGAGGGGCGGGCGGCCTCAGAATGCAAAGGCGGCTGTGACTCGCCTGTTTTCCTATTTAAAAGGATATAAACTGGCCATGGGAGCGGCATTTTTCTGTATTATTGTGAACACGGTATCCACTTTAGCCGGTTCCTATATGCTTCGTCCCATTATTAACCGATATATTGTACCCACAGACGGAAGCAGAGGAAGTATTTCGGGACTGGCGGGTTCCGTGGCTTTGCTGGGAGTCATTTATCTGGCAGGGGTGGGGGCTAATTACGCCCAGTCAAGAATTATGCTTACAATAGCTCAGAAATCGCTTCAGACCATCAGGGATGATCTGTTCTGCGGAATGCAGAAGCTTCCTGTCAGGTTTTATGATACCAACAATAACGGAGATTTAATGAGCCGGTATACCAATGATGTGGATACTATCGGCCAGATGCTGAGCAGCACCCTGGTTCAGCTGTTTTCCGGTGTTTTAAGTATTATTGGAACCCTGGCTCTTATGCTGTATACCAATTTGTGGCTGACCTGTATTACGTTGATTATGATCCCTCTGATGCTGAAAGCAGGAGGCTTTGTGGCAGGACGAAGCCAGAAGTTCTTTACTGCCCAGCAGACCTCTCTTGGCGCTGTAAACGGATATATTGAGGAGATTATAACGGGACAGAAGGTAGTTAAGGTATTTTGCCATGAAGACACAGCCAGGGAAGAATTTCAGATTCTGAATCAAGACCTGCGGGACAATATGATAAGGGCTCAGTTTTTCGGAGGCGTTATGGGGCCTGTGATGAACAACTTAAGCCAGATCAATTATACTCTTACTGCATGTATCGGAGGACTGCTCTGTGTACTGAGAGGTTTTGATGTAGGAGGACTTACTGTGTTTCTTAATTTTTCCAGACAGTTCAGCCGTCCAATCAATGAAATTTCCATGCAGGTCAGCGTTGTATTTTCTGCATTGGCAGGAGCAGAGCGAGTCTTTGCAGTTATGGATGAGAAGCCGGAGGAAGAGGATGGCCCCGATTCTGTGGAATTAAAGCCAATGAAGGGATATGTGGAATTAAACCACGTAACCTTTGGGTATGACCCCGATAAGGTCATACTGAAAGACATCAGCCTTTATGCAAAGCCAGGACAGAAGATTGCTTTTGTAGGCTCCACAGGAGCCGGAAAAACTACGATTACCAACCTGATTAACCGTTTTTATGACATTCAGGGAGGGGAGATTACCATTGACGGCGTTGATATACGGAAGATTAAAAGAGAAAATCTGAGGCGAAATATTGCTATGGTGCTTCAGGATACCCATCTGTTTACCGGCACGGTAATGGAAAATATCCGATATGGCCGGCTGGATGCTACAGATGAAGAGGTTATTGAGGCTGCGAAAACGGCGTCCGCCTATAACTTTATTATGCATCTGCCTGACGGTTTCCACACTATGCTGGAGGGAGACGGAGCCAACTTAAGTCAGGGGCAGAGACAGCTTCTTAATATTGCCAGAGCGGCTATATCCAAAGCCCCGATACTGATTTTGGATGAGGCCACAAGTTCAGTTGATACCAAAACAGAAAAACTAATTGAGTTGGGCATGGACCGGCTGATGGCAGACAGAACTACTTTTGTTATTGCTCATAGACTGTCCACGGTGCGCAACGCCAACGCCATTATGGTTCTGGAACATGGAGAAATTATTGAAAGGGGGGATCATGAGCAGCTGCTGAAGCAAAAGGGGAGATATTATCAGCTTTATACAGGACTGTTAGAGCTAGAGTAGAAAAAGAAGGAATACAAAACATTGTATACAATATGTAATTTGAGATTGTTAAGAATTTCGAATTATGTTATACTAATATGGCGATTACGGAATGGCTGGTTCTGTAAGAAGCGAAAGAAATGTATAGAAAGAAGGTTAGTTAGATGGGTTTGGCTACATTTAAAGGCGGAGTCCACCCCTATGAGGGAAAAGAACTGTCCATGAGTAAACCTGTACAGACGCTGGAGCCAAAGGGAGAGCTGGTGTATCCGCTTTCACAGCATATTGGCGCTCCTGCAAAGCCTTTGGTGAAAAAGGGAGACCAGGTGCTTGCAGGCCAGAAGATCGGTGAGTCTCAGGGATTTGTTTCCGCAGATGTAATCTGCTCTGTATCCGGAACAGTAAAGGCAGTGGAGCCGAGGATGACTGCAGGAGGAGCTATGGCAATGTCTGTGGTTGTGGAAAGCGATGGACAGTATACAGCAGTCCAGGGCTTTGGAACTGCCAGAGACTATAAGAGTCTGTCAAAAGAAGAAATTCGAAATGCGGTGAAGGAGGCAGGAATTGTGGGAATGGGAGGCGCCGGCTTTCCTACTCATGTAAAACTGGCTCCCAAAGATGATTCTAAAATTGATTATGTCATTGTAAACGGCGCGGAATGTGAGCCATATCTTACCTCCGATTACCGGATGATGTTGGAAATGCCTGAGAAGATTGTGGAAGGCCTTAAGGTTATTCTTCAATTATTTGAGAATGCCAAGGGAATTATCGGCATTGAGGCAAATAAGCCAGAGGCCATTAAGGTTCTCACCGATCTTGTTAAGAACGAGCCAAGGATTTCTGTATGTACTTTAAAAACCAAGTATCCTCAGGGAGGAGAGCGTACTCTTATTTATGCGGCCACAGGAAGAAAGATTAATTCTTCCATGCTTCCTGCTGATGTCGGCTGCATTGTTGATAATGTGGGAACTGTGGTGGCTGTGGCTGACGCAGTATGCAGAAATATACCGCTGATTCAGAGAATTGTTACTATTACCGGAGACGCCGTGGCCGATCCGAAAAATTTTCTGGTGAGAACAGGAACCTGTTTTCAGGAGTTGGTAGATGGAGCCGGCGGATTTAAGGAAGAGCCTGAGAAGCTGATTTCCGGCGGACCGATGATGGGAACTGCCATGTTTGGACTGAACGTGCCGGTTACCAAGGTGACCTCTGCACTGACCTGCTTTACCAGGGATACAGTGGCAGCCAATGCGCCCACTGCCTGCATACGCTGCGGAAGATGTGCGGATGTATGTCCAAGCCATGTTATTCCTCAGCTGATGATGGAGGCTGCGGAGCGTTCCGATATTGATCTTTTTGTAAAGTATGACGGCATGGAATGCTGTGAATGCGGATGCTGTACCTATATTTGTCCTGCCAAAAGGCCTTTGACCCAGGCTTTCCGGGAGATGCGAAAAGTAGTTGCGGCCAGCAGAAAGAAGAAGGCATAGGAGGAAAGGACATGGGTAAATTGTTAAATGTATCTTCATCGCCGCATGTCAGAGATTGTACAACTACCAGAAATATTATGTTTGATGTGGCGATTGCCATGCTTCCGGCAACGGCGTATGGCGTATATCAGTTTGGAATAAAAGCGGCGCTTGTGTTAATGGTCACTGTGCTTTCCTGCGTGCTCAGCGAGTATGTATATCAGAAGCTGATGGGAAAACCGGTCACCATAAGCGATGGAAGCGCTCTGGTTACAGGTATGATTCTTGGCTTAAACATGCCTCCGGAGATCCCGCTGTGGATGCCGGTTCTGGGCGGAATGTTCGCTATAATCGTAGTAAAGCAGCTGTACGGAGGCCTGGGACAGAACTTTATGAACCCGGCCCTGGCAGCCAGATGTTTTATGCTCATTGCCTTTGCCGGACCAATGACCACCTTTACTTATAATAATGCAGTAGTAAGTCCAACACCTCTGGCAGCCCTGAAGGCCGGGCAGACTGTGGACCTTCCTGCCATGTTTATTGGAAAGATTCCAGGGACCATTGGAGAGGTATCTGTAATTGCTCTTCTTATCGGTGCTGTGTATCTGCTGGTTAAGAAGGTAATAACTCTTCGGATTCCGGCCACATATCTCATAACCTTTGCATTGTTTGTATTTTTGTTTGGTCAGCATAATTTTGAATATGTTCTGGCTCATCTTTGCGGAGGCGGAATTATATTCGGAGCGTTTTTTATGGCTACCGATTATGTTACCAGCCCTATAACAAAAAAAGGCCAGATTGTATATGGCATCCTTCTGGGGATTCTTACAGGACTTTTCCGACTGTTCGGCGGATCTGCGGAGGGTGTTTCCTATGCAATTATCATCAGCAACATTCTGGTTCCCCTGATTGAGAAAGTAACTCTTCCAAAGGCATTTGGAAAGGAGGGCAAATAAGATGAAAAAAGGCGGTTTTATAAAGGATGCCCTTATTTTATTTGCAATAACCATTATTGCAGGATTTCTTCTGGGAGCCGTGTACCAGGTTACCAAAGAGCCTATAATCCTGGCAGAGGCGGCTGCCAGTATGGAAAAATACCGCTTGGCTTATCCGGCTGCGGCAGAATTTACTGCTGACGAGGCTCTTCAGGAGCAGGTAGAGATTTCTGCCGACACGCTTGCCCAGGAAAAACCGGAATACGGCAATGTAAGGGTAGATACGGCCCTGAATGCGGTAGATGCCTCTGGCAATATAATCGGCTATATTATTACAGCTACCAGCGGCGACAGTTACGGCGGAGATGTTCAGGTGTCTGTGGGAATTACCCTGGAGGGAACCATTACCGGAGTGGAGCTGTTAACTATTAATGATACTCCTGGACTTGGAATGAAAGCGGCAGAGCCGGAGTTCAAAGACCAGTATAAAGATAAGACGGTAGAGGAGTTTGCAGTGACAAAAACAGGAAGTACCTCAGACTCTGAGATTGACTCCATCAGCGGCGCTACGATTACGTCATCAGCAGTAACTAACGCAGTAAACGCGGCTTTGTATTTTGCCGCTAACTGTACAGGACAGTAGGAGGTGGGAAGATGAATAAGATAACAGAGCGTTTATACAACGGTATTGTAAAGGAAAATCCAACCTTTGTGCTGATGCTGGGAATGTGTCCGACTCTTGCGGTTACTACCTCGGCCATTAACGGCTTGGGAATGGGGCTTTCCACCACAGCCGTGCTTATGTTTTCTAATATGATTATTTCTGCCATGAGAAAGATTATTCCGGATCGAGTAAGAATTCCGGCTTATATTGTTATCGTGGCGACTTTGGTTACTATTGTGCAGCTGCTTTTGCAGGCCTATGTGCGGGGTATTTACAACGCACTTGGAATTTACATTCCTCTGATTGTTGTAAACTGTATTATTTTGGGAAGAGCAGAAGCCTATGCTTCCAAAAACGGAGTGCTTGCCTCTACTTTTGACGGAATCGGCATGGGACTAGGATTTACTATTGCTTTGACCTGTATTGGTCTGATTCGAGAGATCTTAGGTTCCGGATCAGCTTTTGGCATTCCTTTCATTCCGGAAGAGTACCATATTTCTATTTTCGTCCTTGCTCCGGGTGCTTTCTTTGTACTGTCTGTTTTGACAGCTCTTCAGAACAAGTTTAAAGCGCCTTCCGCAACCAATGGATCTGCTCCTAAGTCTAATCTGGCCTGCGGCGGAGATTGTATGAACTGCAGCGGCTCCTCCTGTATGACCAATCATCAGCTGATTACTGATGAAATGAACCGGGAGCAGAAGAAGCAAGGCACAGGAAAACAACAGTAGGAGGAAGGGTAAATGAAAGATTTGCTGTTAATAGCCATTGGCTCAGCACTGGTGAATAATGTAGTGCTCAGCCAGTTTTTAGGTCTTTGTCCATTTCTTGGAGTTTCAAAGAATGTTAAGACCTCTGCCGGTATGGGAGCGGCGGTAATTTTTGTCATTACCATATCTTCCTTTGTGACCAGCGTCATATACAAGGGAATTTTAACTCCCCTGAACCTGGAATATCTTCAGACAATCGTATTTATTCTTGTAATTGCGGCCTTGGTTCAGTTTGTGGAAATGTTCCTTAAAAAATCTATGCCGTCTCTTTATGAGGCTTTGGGTGTATATCTGCCTCTGATTACTACCAACTGCGCAGTATTAGGCGTGGCCCTGACCAATGTTCAGAACGACTATAGTATTTTAGAAAGCGTTGTAAACGGTGTGGGAATTTCTGTTGGTTTTACGATTGCTATTGTTATGCTGGCAGGCGTGCGGGAAAGAATCCAGTACAATGATGTGCCTCGTTCTTTCCAGGGGTCTCCCATTGTGCTCATTACAGCGGGCCTTATGGCAATTGCGTTTTTCGGATTTTCCGGATTAATATAAGGGAGGAGTCTGAGAATGATAACGGGTATAATTCTGGCAGCAGTAGTAGTAGGCATCGTAGGAATTTTGATTGGTGTTTTTCTGGGCGTGGCCAGTGAAAAGTTTAAAGTAGAAGTAGACGAAAGAGAAGTCCTGGTTCGGGAAGAGCTTCCAGGAAATAACTGCGGCGGCTGCGGTTATGCGGGCTGCGATGCTTTGGCAAAGGCAATTGCCGCAGGGGAAGCTGCTGTAGATGCCTGTCCTGTGGGAGGGGCTGCTGTTGCCGAAAAGATCGGAGCCATTATGGGTGTTTCCGGAGGCAAAGCAGAGAAAAAAGTGGCTTTTGTAAAGTGTAAGGGTACCTGTGACAAGGCCCAGGTTAAATATAACTATTTTGGAATTGATGACTGCCGCAAGATTACTGCGGTCCCGGGCAATGGTCCAAAAGCCTGTACTTATGGCTGTATGGGATATGGTTCCTGCGTTAAGGCCTGCGCTTTTGACGCCATCCACGTAGTGGACGGAGTGGCCGTAGTGGATAAGGAAAAATGCGTTGCCTGCGGTAAGTGTGTGGCAGCCTGTCCGAACAATCTGATTGAGCTGGTGCCATATAAAGCTAATCATCTGGTACAGTGTAATTCCCATGACAAGGGCAAAGAGGTAAAAGAAAAATGTCAGGCAGGCTGTATTGGCTGTACCCTGTGTACCAGACAGTGCGAATTTGATGCTATCCATATGGATAATAATGTTGCTGTTATTGATTATGAAAAGTGTACCAACTGCGGAAAATGCGCCGAAAAGTGTCCGGTTAAGGTTATTGTATAGGGCTTGACCCCAAAATTAAGATTTTTTGTTTTCCCTTTTAATTCAGTAATGGGAATATAGGGAAAAGGCGTCATAGATTGTCAGAAGCGTCTGGCTGGTCTATGGCGCTTTTTCAGTGAAGAAAATATAGAAGGGATACTGGCTGTATTTCAGACAGATTTGGGCAAAGAACTGTTTGCTCCTTACAGACATAGAGGATTTCCTGGAAACAGAGAGGGGAGGTATGAAAGTTCTCTATTCAGGGCCGGAAATAAGAAAAAGAAACAGCAATGGCAGATCGAGTGAGGTAAAAGTGAATGAATAGTTTATATATTGCCTGACAGGCATGGCAGTAGTATAATGAAATCCATAAAAATGGGGAGGTTTATAGATGGAGATTCGTCTGCTTCGGTATTTTTTGACAGTTGCTAGGGAAGAGAGTATTACAAAGGCTGCTGAAGCGCTGCATATTACGCAGCCAACTTTGAGCAGACAGATGGCCCAGATGGAAGAAGAAATGGGAGTCAAGCTTTTCCACAGGGGTACCAGAAAAATATCCCTTACCAGTGAGGGATTATTGCTTCGCCGACGGGGAGAGGAAATTTTGGAGCTGGTAGACAAAACAGAAAGGGAGCTTGCAAAGCAGGATGAGACAGTGGAAGGCATGGTATCCGTAGGCTGCGGTGATTTGACGGCTGTGCAGATTCTTCCGGACTTATTCCGTTCTTTCCATGAGCGTTATCCGGCAGTTACTTTTGATTTATACACAGCAACTGCTGACGATGTAAAGGATCGGATGGACAGGGGGCTGACAGATCTGGGGTTGCTGCTGGAACCTGTCAGTATAGAAACGTATGATTATATACGCCTTAATCAACGGGAAGAGTGGGTGGTTGCCATGCATCCGGAATCACCACTGGCAGAACTGGAACGTGTTACGGCAAAGGATTTGAAGGATGTTCCTCTGATTTTACCTCGAAGGCTTACGGTTCGAAGTGAATTGGCACATTGGTTCGGCCAGTATTACAGCAATTTGAATGTTCTGTTTACCAGCAATCTTCCCTCCAACAGTTGTATTATGGTGAACAGCAAACTGGCATACGCCATTATCGCTCAGGGCTCCATTTCCTTTTGGGATAAGGGAAACATCACATGTCGTCCACTGTCACCGCCGCTGACGGCGACCAGTGTGCTGGCATGGAAGCGCCATCAGCCATTTGCGGCGGCAGCCGAAAAATTCATTCAATATGCCAGGGAGACTTTGGGGTAAAGCAAATTATTTGTCTTTTTGATTACAATGATATTAAAAGAATTGAAAGAGCTTTATATAACGACTTATAATAAGAAATACGGAGGCACAGAAGAATAGCACTTGAAATACAGTGCCTTTTTCTAGGCTATAAAATAGCAATGTTTATCATTTCCTGATTATCTGTTCTTTACTTATTAAAGCATTATTGGTCAAAAGTTTATTGCGAAAGCAATGTTATAAGACACGCTTGATAAATGATGATAAAATAAGTATTCTTATCAAAGCAGAAAAGAAATGACAGTATTATTTATCCATGATATAACTACCTACAAAGAAAACAATAAATTGGAATTTATGGAGATGATAAATTGGAATTTAGGTTAGCTAATATGGGTGATTTAAAAGAACTGAAAGATATGTATAAAGAAATCGTTAAGGATATGAATGATAATAACATTCAAATTTGGGACGACGTTTATCCTTGTGATTTTTTTTAAAATGATATCAAAAATAATCAAATGTATATTTTGATTGACAGCAATGAAATTATTTCAGCATTTGTTTTATGTAATACGAACGCAGGTGCCGAGAAAGTACAATGGAATAAAGAGTTTGGTAAATCAATTTATTTAGATAGATTGGGAGTAAACACTAAATGTTGTAAGAAAGGAATAGGAACATTAATGCTCGAAAAAGCAAAGAAAATCGCAAAATCAAAAGGGTATGATTGTTTACGATTGTTTGTTGTTGATATCAATATACCTGCTGTTAACCTTTATGTTAAGAACGGTTTTATAAAAGCACAGGGTATTTACGATGAAATATTTGATGATGGCTTTGTTTTACATGAATACGGGTTTGAAACAGAACTCTGAGTTGTACATAAAATCCCAGTTCATAGATAACTAGCATACTCCAATTTCCAATTCCGCAGGCAAAGGGAGCCAGACACGGTTGCGGCAAAACCTGAAATTTCTGTTCCAAAAGGTTTGGAAAGATTTTGTTTTTTATCCCACGTACATAGGAAATTTTTTCCCATAATGACTGCATGAAGATCTGACTCCCGGTTTCTATATTTATGGACCGTTGTCTTGCTTAAAGAAACGCCTTTTCTGTCCAGGAAGATTTTCTTTGCAGTGATTCCCTGGCTGAGATATTCTTTTTCGGAAGGTCATTCTGTTTTCAAGGTGCTGTCCATCTATGAACTATGTCAAGTCTACACTTTTTTGACCGGCTGTGCTGTAATTCGTAAGGTAGGAAATCAGCCCGGAAAATTCACTGTTTCCACGGTCTCGGGATTGTGATAGAATAACAAAATAAGATCATAAACTGGAAATTGCGAGGCGAAATATAGATGAAACAAGGACGAATTGTTCTGATTACTGGAGCGCCGGGAACGGGCAAAACTACAACGGCATCTATCATTGCCAAAGAATCAGATATGGAAAAATCTGTACATATGCGCACAGATGACTTTTATCATTATTTAAGCAAAGGAGCAATACCGCCACATTTGCCAGAATCAAATGAACAAAACAAGATTGTAATTGAAGCCTTTTTAGAAGCGGCAAAGCGATATGTCCGTGGCGGATATGATGTAATTGTAGACGGCATTGTGGGGCCATGGTTTTTGGAGCCGTGGCTAAACAGCGTTCGAGAGCATTATGAAGTGCACTATATTGTTTTAAGAGCCAGCAAGGAAGAAACCATGAAACGAGCAATTGAACGCTCAAAATTAGACAGAGAAACAAATATTGAATTAGTGGAGACTATGTGGGAGCAATTTCGTAATCTGGGGATGTTTGAATCGAATGTTGTAGATACGACCACTCATTCAATTCAAGATACTGCTGCCGCAGTAAAAGAGCTTATATCACGTAAAACTGCCTTGCTCCATTAAAGCGGACTGGTGGATAATGCTTTCTTGTGCGAGTTGGCCGCACACCCGGTTTATGAGAGATGTGGTTGGACTGTCCATCGGGTACAAATGACAGAAGAAAAAGATAGTGTCAAGGTTTTTTCGCAAAAATTAAAACCTAGCCGTTTGGCGGCCGTCAGTCATCCGGCTATGATATCAGACAGCTGATCCTCTTCTGGTTTGAAAAGATGATCCATATTCATGTAGCGTTTGGAACCCCAGCTGGTTGCTGCCACATGACGCAGTCTGGCACATACCAGCATCAAGGCGCTTTGCCCGTCGGGAAAAGCACCGATCGCTTTTGTACGTCCTTTAATCTTACGGTTGAGACGCTCAATAGCGTTATTGGTCCGGATCCGAGTCCAATGCTGCGCAGGAAAATCTATATAGGTCAGGGTTTCTTCGATTCCGTTCTCTACCTTCTTGGCAGCTTTGGCAAGCTTCATGGCTCGGAGTTTCTCCGCTACTTGGATTGCTTTTTCACGGGGCGCTTCCTTATTTTTTTCCAATCTTTGATAAGCATGTCTCAAAACAACATTTTTATCAGCAGACTGCATATTCTCCCGTTCCAATTTGTAATCATTGGAAGAAAGGCGGAATAAATAATTTGTTTTTTGGGTTTTACGCAAATCAATAAATTCGATAGACGGGTAACCTATGTCAAAAATGGCTAATACAGGTTGATTGATCTTTATATACTGTAAATGCTCCAGGTTATTTTGGGCGAGTTCTGTCTCACTGGCGGAAATATATGAAGTTGCAATATCCAAATAAAATTGATTAAAAATATGGTACATGCCACTTACAAGAGACCGCACCTGGCCAAGATCTGGATGCTGATTATTACTTTTTCCAAAACGATTTCTGTGTTCTACAGAATTTGGTACTTCCCCTTTGCCGCCATCAATGGTCAATAGGAGAAATCCATTTCGCAGTTTTGGTGCTGAAGAGCTATAAAAGACAGCCAGCTATTCATCATGCAGATAAGAAAAAATTCTGGATTAAGGCGTTTTCGTTGCTGTAAATATCCTTGTTTCGATATTTTCATAGAGAAATCTCCCATATTGAACTTTAATATTTTATGATTAGGGACTTTCGGAGTAATTGAACTTCGTCCGAAAAATTACATTGTATAGTGAGGTAATATGTGATATGATGCTTATAGGAGGTGATGTTCTTGAATATTACATCGGACATGATCTATGGATATACGGATGGAATCATCCTGCGGTGTCTGATGGAGGGGGACAGCTATGGCTATGATTTAAACCATTCGATTTTTGACAAAAGCGGACAACAGTACGAATTAAAGGAGGCGACCCTTTATACCACTGTCCGACGACTGGAAAAGCAGGGATATATAGTTTCTTACTGGGGAGAGGAGAGCGCTGGCGCAAGGAGGCGTTACTATTCTATCACAAACAAGGGAAAGGAATATTTTTATAAGCGTCTTCAGGAATGGAACACTATGAAAAACCTGTTGGACATATTGTTCAGCTGATAAGGAGGAAGAACGCATGAAAGGTGAGGAAAAACTTTGTCATTATCTGGAGCGGGCCTTTTATGGAATCCGGCAGACAAAAGAAATACAGGAGGAAAAAGAAGCTCTTTTGGCGGAGCTTACTAAAAAATATCAGGCGTTGCTTGAGCAGGGGTATGAACCGGAAAATGCTTATCAGACGGTTATCAGCGGAATTGGGGATATTTTTGAACTGGTAGATGGAATTGTGGGAAATATGGATTCGGAACATAGTTGGGAAAGAGAAAAAACAATGGCTGATCAAACACCAGAAGCCAAAAATTTGACGTGTCAGCCTTACTCTAACTTTTATAAGGTACTTCCCTATGCAGTGGCAGGAATTTTTTTCTTACTCTGGCTTTGGGAGCTTATTTTCCCAGCGGGACCAAAGGAACAGATGATCCTTCCCCTGCTGCTTTTAGGCGCTGCTCTGGGGGCGGCGGCTTTATGGCTTGTTCTTAGGGCGCCAGAATTATCCTCCATAAAAGAAATACCGGCTGTCTGTCTGCTGAAGGCGGCTGTATATTGTATTGCGGCTATTTTGTTCTTTCGGGCGGCCACAAAGCCACATCTTGTGAAAAATATGTGGCTGATTCCTCTGGGGGCATTGGCTATCAGTCAGTTGATTTCCATCTGGACAGCTTTTCAGAAAGAAAAGAAAAGAGGTGGTCACGATGAATAAAAACAAATTTTTGGCAAGGGCAATTTTTTGGTTTTGTATTCTTGTTTTTGCTTTGATTGTAGGCCTTTTCCCTCAACAGCTACAAAAAAGTGGTCCAGTAAATGGGTCTGGAGCCGAAGAGGCTGTTATGAAAGATCCTGCGGCCGGTCTTGGGGCTGATGGCCCTGCTGTGAGTGGGCCTAAAAAATCTGGCTCTGAGGAAGAAGAGAAGAAAGCAGGACCGAAGAAGGAGGCGGAAGCCGGTATAAAGGAGCCGAAGGCTGATCCTGTGGCTGCTACTGAGACAAAGCCTGTACCGGCTCCCCAAAAGCCAGCTGCTGGCGCAGAATCCGAAAACCCGAAGGCGGTTACAGAAAAAAAGAAACCAGCCCCAAAGGCAAAGCCTGGGGAGGAGAAAGGCCCCGGAGAGGAGAAACCAGCCCCAAAGGCAGACTCTGGAGTGGAAAACCCGAAACCGGAATTGTCTGTATAGAAAGGGACCGAATAGATTTGTGGCCCATTGTTGTGAAATGATAAAAACTGCCATAGAAACATTGAGCTATAATCCTAACTGCCATCTGTCGAACAGGCAAGAGGCGTGGAATTAGCCAGACAAGAGCAAAAAACAGGCATGGTCCGTCTTCAGCGGCCATGCCTGTTTTCTTAAGTTTCTATTAGATTGAGAAAGAATGATTATACATCAAATCCAAAATACTTAATTGCGTTATTGTAGGAAATTCCCTCAATGATTTCTTTTAAGGCTTTCATATCAGCAGGATACTCGCCGTTCTCTACCCAGCCGCCGATTAACTCGCAGAGAATTCTTCTGAAGTACTCATGTCTTGTGTAGGAAAGGAAGCTTCTAGAGTCGGTCAGCATACCGATGAAATTGCCAAGGCAGCCTAAATTAGCCAGAGAAGTCATCTGCTCGGTCATGCCTACCTTGTGATCGTTGAACCACCAAGCAGAGCCCTGCTGAATCTTTCCAGGACACTTGCTCTGGAAGCAGCCGATAATGGTTCCGATGGAAGCGTTGTCATTAGGATTGAGAGAGTAGATGATGGTCTTGGGGATCTCATCTGTTGCGCTTAATGCATTTAAGAAATCAGCCATCTGTGCGGAAGGCGCGTAGTTGTTGATACAGTCAAATCCAGTATCCGGGCCAAGTTTTTCATACATCAGAGCGTTGTTGTCTCTCTTGCAGCCATAGTGAAGCTGCATTACCCATCCCATACGATTGTATTCTTTTGCAACAAACAGCATGAAAGATGTCTTATATTTTAATTCTTCTTCCTTGGTAACTGCCTGTCCTGCAAGGCCTTTCTGGAAGATTGTATTTAACTCGGCATCATCGGCAGGAACATACATTACATATTCAAGAGCGTGGTCAGATACGCAGCAGCCCATGGAAGCGAAGAATTCCATGCGGTTCTTTAATGCATCCTTTAAGGAATTCAGATCTTTGATTTCAATTCCGCTGGCAGCAGAAAGCTTAGCCATGTATGCGGCGAAATCAGGCTTTTCAATGTTCATAGCCTTGTCTGGTCTCCATGCAGGAAGAACCTTTACCTCGAAGGAGTCATCCTCAGCCAGCTTCTTATGCCACTCAAGGGTATCGGCAGGATCATCTGTAGTACAGATTAAGGTAACGTTGGACTTGCGGATGATGTTGCGTACGCTCATGGAATCCTGATGGAGTTTTTCGTTGCAAAGATTCCATACTTCTTCAGCTGTATCTCCATTTAAATATCCGTCATATCCGAAGTATCGTTTCAGTTCCAGATGGCTCCAATGATACAGTGGGTTGCCGATCAGCTTTGGCATGGTCTCAGCCCATTTCTGGAATTTCTCTCTGTCACTGGCATCTCCTGTGATGTACTTCTCATCTACGCCATTGGAACGCATCTGACGCCATTTATAATGGTCGCCTCCCAGCCATACCTGAGTGATATTGTCAAATTTGCGGTCCTCCCAGATTTCCTGGGGGTTAATATGGCAGTGATAGTCCACAATTGGCATTTGCTCTGCGTAGGCATGATACAGGGTTTTAGCTGTATCTGTGGAAAGTAAAAAGTCTTTGTCCATAAATTTCTTCATTGGAAGCTCCTCCTTATAAATTAAAAATTTGTGGTACCTCGTTGTATCAGTTCTCCTGATATGACAGTTTTAGAAGGAACTGTCTCTCCTTCCAGGACTTTCATTAAAGTATTTACGGTAGCGTTGCAGAGATCTTCTACCTTATTGTCTATGGAAGATATTTCAGGATCGGCGCATCGGGCTAAGGTGGAATTGTTATAACCGATAATACTCAGATCATCGGGAACCGAAAGACCCGCCCGATGGGCATATTTAACAGCCCCTACGGCCATAATGTCCTCAGAGGCCAGAACTGCATTGAAAAGGACTCCCCTGGCAGCTACGGTACACAGAAGCCGTACTGTTTCGTCCAGATCCTTGGGGCAGGAGCAGATCAAATCTTCCCTGTGAGGAAGCCCGGCCCGGGAACAGGCATCATGATATCCCTTCAGCTTTTGGATGCTGCTGTAGGAACTGCCTGAATAGAGAAACAGAATATGGGAATGTCCGGAAATCATGAGACTGTTGGCCGCTTTGAAAATTGCGGTTCGGTCATCGCAGATAGTACTGTAGATACCTTTCCCTTCTAAAGCACCGTTAACCAGCATAATCGGAAGCTGTTTCGCCGCTTCCAGAAGGTAATTATTATCCTGAGGCTTCGATTCAATATACTGAGAACCGGCCAGAATAACCCCATCCACCCGCTTGGAGAGAAGAAGCTCCAGGCATTTTTTTTTGTTGTCCGGCAGATATCCGCTGCAGCAGAGAAGGGAATTGTACCCGTTTCTGCGGAGGGCCTGTTCCAGATAATAGATGGCATTGGCCAGATATGGATCTGAGGAATCCGCGCACATGACGCCAATGGTTTTCATGGTGTTAAGACCCAGGCTTCTGGCGAAAATATTAGGGGTATACCCTAATTCATCCATTACTTCCAGAACCCGTTTTCTGGTTTTTTCACTGACATTGGGGTTCCCGTTGATGACACGGGAAACGGTGGCGATGGATACCTGTGCCTGCCTGGATACGTCGTAGATGTTCAAAACATCACCTCCGGTGAATGTAAGTATTTACATGCTGGTTTTATTATACATAATGGGAGAACATTTTACAATCCCTGAAATAGGATAATAGTAAAAATCTGTTGCGGAAAAAGGTAAAATTAGGGTATACTAGAAACAGAACGGAGGCCTTGCCATGAAACTAAACAGAACGACACAGAGAACCGTGGAAATCCTCAAGGTAATTTCCAGGAAGCCGGAGGGGGTAACGCTGGACGAGCTGTGTGAAAAACTGAAACTGCCAAAAACCAGCGCCTATGATATTGTGACGACTTTGGCTGAAATGGGAATGGTGAATGTGATAAGAGGCCAGAAGCAGAGATATTCCATTGGCCTGATGGCTTACCGAATTGGTATCAGCTACACCAACAACCTGGATTTTATCAGCACCATTGAACCAGTGTTAAAGGAATTTTCCAGAACTGTCGGCAAGACAGTGTTTTTTGGAATTCCTTCCGGCCACCACGTAGTATACATATGTAAGTTTGAACCGGAGAATCCTATTATTACCACGGCTACGGTGGGGTCCAGAAATCCCATGTACTGTACTTCTTTGGGAAAAGTAATTCTGGCATACAGCAGCCAGGAGGCAAGAGAGCAGGTGATAAACGGCATCAGATTTGAAAAATACACAGACCGTACGATTCTTACAAAGGAGGCTCTTCTGGAAGAGCTGGAAAAAGTAAGAGAACGGGGATATGCTTTTGACGCCAGAGAGATGGAAGAGCATATGCAGTGTGTAGGCGCTCCAGTATTTGATCGGGATGGAAATCTTTTAGGGGCAGTCAGTGTGTCCAGTCTTTATAAGCCTACGGAGGACTATGACTCCCTTGGACGGCTGGTTTCCCGTAAGGGGCTGGAGGTTTCCAGAATGCTAGGATTTCTTGGAAAAATATCGGGATTTCCTGTTGACAAAATTCCTGGAAACGATTAATATTTCAAGTATAAGAATCGTAAATATGAAAGGCGTTCGTATTTGCGAATTTAAGGAGGAGAGGTTCAATCATGAAAAAAGAACAGGTTTTATCCAAGATGAAAGAAGACTGCCTGGTAGCTGTAGTTCGCGCTAAGAACTTAGAGCAGGGCGAGAAGGTTGTTGACGCAATCATCGAAGGCGGAATCAATTTCATTGAGATTACCATGACTATGGATGAAGGAAATCCAATTGAATTCATCGCAAAAATGGCTGAGAAGTATAAATCCAATCCTGATGTTGTAATCGGTGCAGGTACTGTACTGGATCCTGAGACAGCAAGATCCGCTATTCTTGCAGGTGCTAACTACGTTGTAAGCCCAGGCTTAAATGTTGAGACTATCAAGATGTGCAATCGTTACAGAGTTCCAATGCTTCCAGGCGTTATGACACCAACTGAGGCTATTACTGCTTTAGAGGCTGGCTGCGATGTGATCAAGATCTTCCCAGGCAATATTATGGGACCGGCAGCTATCAGCTCCTTCAAAGGACCTCTTCCACAGGGTGAGTTCATGCCATCCGGCGGTGTTGATGTTGACAACGTTGATAAGTGGATCAAGGCAGGCGCATACGCAGTTGGAACAGGCAGCAGCCTGACCAAGGGCGCTAAAACAGGCGATTTCGCAGCTGTAACAGCTAAGGCAAAAGAGTTTGTTGAGGCAGTAGCAGCAGCCCGCAAATAAATATTCCTTTAAAAACGAAAAGAAAAGAATTTAAGGAGAGTTAAAATGGCAAAGATCGTAACAATGGGCGAGATTATGTTAAGATTATCTACCCCAAATAATGAGAAGTTTATTCAGGCAGATGAGTTTGATGTAAATTATGGCGGCGGCGAGGCAAACGTAGCTGTTTCCTTAGCTAACTATGGCCATGAAGCAGAGTTCGTTACTGCAGTTCCAAAGAATCCAATTGGTGAGTGTGCAGTAGCAGCTTTAAGAAAGTACAATGTAGGCACAAAGCACATCGCAAGATGCGGTGAGAGACTTGGTATCTACTACTTAGAGACAGGTTCTGCCATGAGAGCTTCCACTGTTGTATACGATAGAGCTCATTCTTCTATCGCTACAGCAACAGAGGCAGATTTCAACTTTGATGAGATCTTTGAAGGCGCTGACTGGTTCCACTTTACAGGAATCACACCAGCTGTAAGTGATGAGGCAGCTAAGCTGACAGAGGCAGCCTGCAAGGCAGCTAAGGCTCACGGCGTAACTGTATCTGTTGATTTAAACTTCCGTAAGAAATTATGGTCCTCTGAGAAAGCTCAGAAGGTTATGACAAACTTAATGCAGTATGTTGATGTATGCATCGGAAACGAAGAGGATGCTGAGAAGGTTCTTGGTTTCAAGCCAGGCAATACAGATGTAACAGCCGGCGAGCTTGAGCTTCAGGGCTATGTTGACATCTTCAATCAGATGATTGACAAGTTCGGTTTCAAGTATGTAATCAGCTCCTTACGTGAGAGCCATTCCGCTTCTGACAACGGCTGGTCCGCATGTATTATGGATGGCGCTACCCGCGAATTCTATCATTCCAGAAAGTACCACATCACACCAATCGTAGACCGTGTAGGCGGCGGAGATTCCTTCGCAGCAGGCGTTATCTGCGGTATGGTTGACGGTAAGGACTTTAAGGGTGCTCTGGAGTACGCAGTAGCAGCTTCCGCATTAAAGCACACAATTCCTGGTGATTTCAACCTGGTTACAAGAGAAGATGTTGAGAATCTGGCTGGCGGTGACGGTTCAGGCCGTGTTCAGAGATAATCTCTGGCTGTCCGATTAACAAGCCTTATTTTGAGTCGCTTTGTGGGCTTTTAAGCCTGCAAGGCGGCTCTCTTTTTCATATTGCAGAATTCTGTGCCGCAAAAATACTTTGGAACATGCCGCAGTATCAGAAAATGACCTGAAAGGAAAACTAGTATGAACGACAGACCTTTTGACTTATTAAGCCTTGGGGAACTGCTTTTGCGTCTGTCCCCTGAAGGAGTGGATCGTTTGGTCCGGGGAGAATCTATGAGAAAGCAGGTGGGGGGAGCAGAGCTGAACGTAGCAGTCGGCGCTTCCCTTCTTGGACTGCACACGGGAGTTGTCACTCAGCTTCCTGCCCATGATATGGGGAATTTTATTAAAAACAGTGTACGTTCCTATGGAATCAGTGATGACTATGTTGTATACGATCACAGCCCCAATGCTCGGCTGGGGCTTTATTACTATGAATACGGCGCCCATCCCAGAAAACCGAAGGTGATATACGACAGAAACAACAGCTCGTTCTATTCCATAAGCGCGGATTCTTTTCCCGATGAAATGTACGGTTCCACTACCTGTTTCCATACTACGGGAATTACGTTGGCCTTGTGTGAGAATACCAGAAAGACAGCCATTGATATGATGCGCAGATTTAAAGAGACAGGAACCATCATATCTTTTGATGTGAATTTCCGTGGGAATCTTTGGACCGGAGAGGAAGCAAGAGAATGTATTGAGCAGATTCTGCCCTATGTTGATATATTCTTCTGTTCTGAAGATACCGCCCGTCTTACTTTTCACAAGACAGGAACAGCCCGGGAAATGATGAAAAGCTTTACGGAAGATTATCCAATATCCATTGTGGCCTCTACTAAGAGAATTGTACACAGTCCCAAGAGCCATACCTTTGGCTCTGTTATTTATGATGCGGCTAGAGACCAGTATTATGAGGAAGAGCCATACCGCAATATAGAGGTAGTAGACCGAATTGGAAGCGGCGACGCATATATTGCAGGTGCTCTTTACGGTCTTTTGAGCAGCGGAGGAGACTGTATGAAGGCAGTTCAGTACGGAAATGCCACAAGCGCGCTGAAAAATACAATTCCAGGAGATCTTCCTACTTCCGATCTTGGTGAGGTAAACACAATCATCAGGGAGCATAATCAGACAGGGCCTCAAAGCGAGATGAGCAGATAGGAAAAGTCTGAATGGAGTTATAACATGACGAAAGAACAATTAGCGTTGGAAATAATAGAACGGCTGAAAAGGGAGTATCCCGTTGCCGGCTGTACCCTGGACTATGATCAGGCCTGGAAGCTTTTGGTGAGCGTCCGTCTGGCCGCCCAATGTACCGATGCCAGAGTGAACGTGGTGGTTCAGGGACTTTATGAGAAGTATCCGGATGTCAAGTCTCTGGCTGAGGCTGATGTAGATGACATTGAATCAATTGTTAAGCCCTGCGGTCTTGGAAAAAGCAAGGCGAGAGATATCAGCGCCTGTATGAAGATTCTGTGGGAAGAATACGGCGGAAAGGTGCCTGATGATTTCGACGCTTTGCTAAAGCTTCCGGGAGTAGGACGAAAAAGCGCTAACCTGATTATGGGAGATGTATTCGGCAAACCTGCTATTGTGACAGATACCCATTGTATCCGCCTTGTAAACCGTATGGGACTGGTAGATGGAATTAAGGAGCCGAAAAAGGTGGAGATGGCTTTGTGGAAACTGATTCCTCCTGAGGAGGGAAGCGATTTCTGCCACCGTCTGGTGTTTCATGGAAGGGATGTCTGCACGGCAAGGACCAAACCGCACTGTGACAGATGCTGTCTTCAGGATATCTGTCCTAAAAATGGTGTCTCTTAGAATGGTTTATCCTTTGCAGTATTATGGTTCTGGCAGATCCGAAAACAGCAGGAAATTTCTCTGGCCACAGAAGCCTGAGAAACATAAAAAATGCAGTTAAGATAAATAAAAAAGCGCAGGCCGTCATTGGAAAATCCAGATGAAGGCCTGTGCTTTTTTCAGAATATAGTTTGAATCAGCGGTTAAAATTATTTACTGTCCCAAAAATGTTTTCATATCCTGGTCCACTGTGGTGATTCCGCTGATTCCAAAGGTTTCAGCCAGAATGTTTGCTACGTTTGGAGAGAGAAATGCAGGCAGAGTCGGTCCAAGATGAATATTTTTCACTCCCAGATGGAGAAGAGCAAGCAGAACAATCACTGCCTTCTGCTCGTACCAAGAGATATTGTATACAATAGGGAGCTGGTTAATATCTTCCAGCCCAAAGGCTTCCTTCAGTTTCAGAGCAATGACTGCCAGAGAGTAGGAATCGTTGCACTGGCCCGCATCCAGAACTCTTGGAATACCATTGATATGGCCCAGATTCAGTTTGTTATACCGGTATTTTGCGCATCCGGCTGTGAGGATTACTGTATCCTCAGGGAGAGAGGAGGCGAAATCTGTGTAATAGCCTCGGGCAGGGCTTCTGCCGTCGCAGCCGGCCATTACTACGAATTTTTTGATGGCGCCGGATTTTACGGCTTCTACTATCTGATCAGCCAGAGCCATTACCTGGCTGTGAGCAAAGCCTCCTACAATCTGACCTGTTTCAATTTGAACGGGAGGCGGGCAGGATTTGGCATGAGCAATGATCCGGGAGAAGTCTTTTCTGCCCAGGGAGTCTGCCTCAATGTGAGCGCATCCGGGGAATCCTACAGCGCCTGTGGTGTAGATTCTGTCTTTGTAGCTGTCCTTTGGCGGAACGAGGCAGTTGGTAGTGAGAAGAATGGGGCCGTTAAAGGATTCGAATTCTTCTCTTTGTTTCCACCAGGCATTTCCATAATTGCCTGCGAAATGGGAGTATTTTTTAAACGCAGGATAATAATGGGCCGGCAGCATTTCGGAGTGAGTGTATACATCAACTCCAGTATCTTTGGTCTGTTCCAGAAGCAGCTCCAGATCCCTAAGATCATGGCCAGAGATAAGAATGGCCGGGTTATTCCTTACGCCGATGGGAACAGATGTGATCTCCGGCTGGCCGTAGGCTTCTGTGTTGGCCTCATCCAGGGCAGCCATGACTGTAACTCCGTATTTGCCTGTGTCCAAGGTGAGACGGATCAGATCATCGGCAGTAAGAGCGTCATCTCTTACTTTTGCCAGGGCTGTTTGCAAAAATTCATCAACTTGTGGACATTGCTTCCCCAGGGTGTTGATGTGATGGTTGTAGGCGGCCATTCCCTTAAGGCCGTAGGTAATAAGCTCCCTAAGGCTTCTTACATCGGGGTCTGGACAAGAGAGAACCCCGGCCTGAAGAAAGGTTTCTTCCCAGTCAGAGCCATCCCACAAAGCTTCCTGTCCAAGAGAGGAGAGATCGGTTAATTGGGAATTTATGTTTTTGGTAAGGGAAAGCGTTTTATCAATTCTGTCTTTTATTTTGTCATCGTCAAAGTTGGCATTTGTGATAGTGACAAAAAGATTTTCAGAAATCACAGAGCTGATATAAGGGTCTGCGGCTTTTCCCTGTTCCCTGAGCAGGGAAAGACTCTGACAAAGTCCTCTGGTGGCATAAAGCAGCAGATCCTGAAGTTTGGCTGTTGAAGGCTTCTTCCCGCATACGCCGGCCTGAGTACATCCGGTACATCCCGCGGCTTCCTGACACTGAAAACAAAACATTTTATGATCCATGTAAATAACCTCCAAATTTTGTAATGTGTTGTCATAAACTATAGCAGAGTTTCTTGGAAAAGTATGTTGGAAAAACAACGAACTTAAAAATTATTTCAGCCGACATAAATGAGCTTATATATAAGAGGAAACCACACTTGAAACCAAGTAGTACTTATGATAGAATTGGAAAGAATAAAGTGTGAAGGCCAAGACAAAGGAGGAAATTATGATACAGCAGCTAATTGATAAAATTCAGAAGACAAAGGCTCCTATCTGCGTGGGATTGGACCCGATGTTAAATTATATACCAGAGCATGTAAAGAAAAAAGCATTTGATCAGTTTGGAGAAACCTTAGAAGGAGCTGCAGAGGCAATATGGCAGTTTAACAAGGAAATTGTTGACAGCGTGTACGATCTGATTCCGTCTGTGAAGCCTCAGATTGCTATGTATGAGCAGTTTGGCATTGAGGGACTGAAAGTGTATGACAGAACGGTAAAGTACTGCCAGGAAAAGGGACTTCTTGTAATTGGTGATGCCAAAAGAGGCGATATCGGCTCTACCTCCGCGGCGTACGCCACAGGACATTTGGGTCATGTAATGGTTGGAAATACAAAGCTGTCCGGATTCGGAACAGACTTCCTTACAGTAAATCCTTATCTGGGAACAGATGGAGTGAAGCCTTTTGTAGATGTGTGCAGGGAAGAGAATAAGGGATTGTTTGTTCTTGTAAAGACTTCCAATCCATCCAGCGGCGAATTCCAGGATCAGCTGATTAACGGAAAGCCTCTCTACGAGTTGGTTGCAGAGAAGGTAGTGGAGTGGGGCGCTGACTGTATGGACGGACAGTACAGTAATGTAGGAGCCGTTGTAGGGGCTACTTATCCGGAGATGAGCCGGATTTTGAGAAAACTTATGCCTCATACCTATTTCCTGGTTCCGGGATACGGCGCTCAGGGCGGAACCGCTAAGGATCTGAAAGACTGCTTTAACGAAGATGGCCTGGGAGCTGTGGTAAACTCTTCCAGGGGAATTATTGCCGCATATAAGCAGGAGAAGTACGGCAAATTTGGCGCGGAGCATTTCGGCGAGGCTTCCAGACAGGCCGTGATGGATATGGTTGCTGATATTAACAGCGTATTATAAAGAACGGATAAGTAGGAGGATTCATGGCACAGAAGAAGGTAACGGCCTGCGTTGCAGGTCAGATGAGGCTGACAGAGGATGTATACAGCATGTGGATTGAGGAGCCGGAGATGGCTTCCCAGGCGAAACCGGGACAGTTTATCTCTGTCTATACAAAGGATGGGGCTAAGCTGCTTCCCCGTCCCATCAGTATTTGTGAAATTAATCCGGCTGACGGACAGCTTAGAATCGTTTACCGCGTAGTGGGAGCCGGAACAGAAGAGTTTTCTCACTATCAGGCTGGAGATTCCATTGAGATTATGGGGCCTTTGGGCAATGGCTTTCCTGTGGAAACAGCTGGGGAAGGCAGGAAGGCTTTCTTAATCGGCGGAGGAATTGGAATTCCTCCTATGCTGGAGCTGGCAAAACAGCTAAACTGTGAGAAACAGGTGATTTTGGGATACAGAGATGTTCTTTTCCTGCAGGATGAATTTGAACCCTATGGAACCGTTTATGTGGCTACAGAAGACGGAAGCGCGGGAACGAAGGGAAATGTTCTTGATGCCATCAATGAGAACGATCTTAAGGCGGATGTGATTTATGCCTGCGGCCCTACTCCTATGCTTCGGGCACTGAAGGCTTACGCCGCTGAGAAAAATATAGAGTGCTACCTGTCTCTGGAAGAGAAGATGGCCTGCGGAATCGGCGCATGTCTTGCCTGCGTGTGCAAGACAAAAGAGATTGATGAGCATTCTCAGGTTCACAATAAAAGAATTTGCAAAGATGGTCCTGTATTCCGGGCAGAGGAGGTGGAGCTGTAATGAATCTTAAGGTTAATCTGGCAGGCGTGGAATTAAAAAATCCTGTTATGACAGCTTCCGGAACCTTTGGCTCCGGCGCGGAATACGGCGAGATGGTTGATTTAAACAAGCTGGGAGCAGTGGTTACAAAAGGAGTGGCCAATGTTCCGTGGCCAGGCAATCCAACACCAAGAATCGCGGAGACTTACGGCGGTATGATCAATGCCATCGGCCTGCAGAATCCGGGAATGGAAGTGTTTATTAAGAGAGATATTCCGTTTTTAAAGCAGTATGACACAAAGATTATTGTAAATGTATGCGGAAAAACAACAGAAGATTATCTGGAAGTGGTAGAACGGCTGGGAGACGAGCCTGTGGACATGCTGGAGATCAATATCTCCTGTCCCAATGTAAAGGAAGGCGGAATTGCTTTTGGACAGGATCCGAAAGCAGTGGAAGCTATTACAAGAGAAGTGAAAAAGTATGCAAAGCAGCCGGTTATAATGAAGCTGAGCCCTAATGTAACAGATATTGCAGAGATGGCAAGAGCAGCGGAAGCAGGCGGCGCGGACGTTCTTTCTCTTATAAATACCCTTACGGGGATGAAAATTGACGTAAATAAGAGAACCTTCGCTGTGGCAAACCGTACAGGCGGTCTGTCCGGACCGGCAGTAAAGCCGGTGGCTGTTCGTATGGTATATCAGGTGGCTAACGCAGTTAAGGTTCCTATTATTGGAATGGGAGGAATCTCCAATACAGAAGATGCTCTTGAGTTTATTCTGGCCGGAGCCACGGCTGTTTCTGTGGGAACAGCTAATTTCTATAACCCTTACGCCACTGTTGAGATTGCCCAGGGGCTGGAGGCTTATTTGAGGAAGAACCAGATGGACGATATTAATCAGCTTATTGGAGCTGTCCGCTAAGGAAGGTTTGAGACTGTACGGGATCCGGCGGAGCCGGCAAAACAGGCAGAGGGAAAAATAGTCTGCCAAAGAAGAAATTGGCAGGAGGATGGAGGAGAAAATGGAACAGTATAAGCAGGAATTTATTGAATTTATGGTGGACAGCAATGTCCTGAAATTTGGTGATTTTACTTTAAAGAGCGGAAGAAAATCTCCGTTTTTTATGAATGCAGGCGCTTATGTGACAGGTGCCCAGTTAAAACGGCTGGGAGAGTACTATGCAAAGGCCATTCATGATAATTTTGGCGATGATTTTGACGTTCTGTTCGGACCGGCTTACAAGGGAATTCCATTAAGCGTGGCTACAACTATCGCGTTTCATGAGCTGTACGGCAAGGAGATCCGTTACTGCTCCAACCGCAAGGAGGAGAAGGATCATGGAGATGCAGGAATTCTTCTGGGAAGTCCCATTAAGGATGGAGACCGTGTGGTCATTATTGAGGATGTAACCACTTCCGGAAAATCCATTGAAGAGACCTTTCCTATTATTAAGGCACAGGGAGATGTGAAAATTCTTGGACTTATGGTATCTCTCAACCGTATGGAGAAAGGCAAAGGGGATAAAAGCGCTCTGGATGAGATAAGAGAGAAGTATGGATTTGAGGCAAAAGCCATTGTTACCATGGCCGAGGTGATTGAACATCTGTACAACAAGGAGTATAATGGAAAGGTCATCATTGACGATACATTAAAGAAAGCAATTGACAGCTACTATGAGATCTATGGCGTAAAATAAGGAGAGCTGATATGGAAAAAGTTTACAAGACTATGAGAAATGCAGGGGCTTTTAGTATTGCAATGGGAATTATTATCACTGTGACAGGACTGGCCGTGGGCATTATGACGATTGTAAACGGTGCGGTTCTTCTGAAAAGAAAGTCAGAGATAACATTTTAATAAGTAAAAAGAAAGAGAGACGGCTGCAAGCTGATTGGTTGCGGCCTCTCTTTTTCCGCATATAAATGGAGTTTTTATGATAAGAAATACAACAAAACGACAAAAGCTAGGCTGGGTGATTTTTATTGTATACCTGGTTTTTTTGGCGTACTTTCTTTTTTTCTCGGAGGATTTTGGGAGAACGAGGGAAGACTACGCTTATAATCTGGTGCCGTTGCGTGAGATCAGACGGTTTTTCCTTTACAGTCATATAGTGGGAGTACAGGCATTTTTCTTAAATATTGTGGGGAACGTCGTTGGGTTTATGCCCTTTGGCTTTTTCCTTCCGGTTATCAGCCGGAGAAGCCGTCTGTGGTATAATACCGTGTTGTTAAGCTTTCTGTTCAGTCTCTCCATTGAAACCATCCAGCTGGTATTCCGAGTGGGAAGCTTTGATGTGGATGATATGATCTTAAATACTCTGGGAGGAATTCTGGGATTTGTATGCTATAAAATTGTACAGCGTATAAGGAAAAGGAGGAGAATGGGTGCAAAAGCCTAAGAAGGTTTCCTATATCAGAAAGCCTTTTGCCAAAAGAAGCTTTATGGCCATTGGATTGGCCGCAGCGGCTTTGATTCTGGGAGGCGCGGGGCTTGGAGGTACAGTCCGGGCAGGAGGACAGGCGCAGCTGAATATGGCTGCGGCATGTTTCTGCAGCCTGGTTGTGGCTTTGGTTTCCATGGTATACGGAGTGCTGTCCCTGTTTGAAAGGGAGAAAAAATATATTTTGGCCAGGATCGCTTTGGGAGTCAGCGGATTTCTGGTGGTTTTATGGGTTATTTTGATTATCGTCGGATTCAGGAGGTAAACAAAGATGAGCTATGGCCAGTGGTTTATAGAAGACAATAAGGGAATTATGGAGAGATTATCTCTTTCCATGGAAAGACTTAGAGAAGTAAGAGAAGAGAAGACGGTATCACAGCCGTACAGGGACTTTTTTGTGAAAATGGCAGACTTCCTTCTGATGCTTGGGGAATATCAGAAGCTTTTGGAGGAAGGATTTATAGAAAGAGCTTCCCTGGAAGAGCTGAAAGAATGGAACGAGAAGCTTTACGAAGACATTCTTCCAAAGCATTATAAAGACAGTTATGGAAATCCGCAGACAGCAGTGGAGCGGTTAGGCGATTACGGTCAGCTTCTTTCCTTTCTGTATCGGGAGATAAGAGGCGGGATTGTTTTCATTCATGAAGGAAGGCTTAAGGATCTGACGATTTTATGCGAGACCCTTATAGAGATTTACAATATGTTTGAGGGAGAACTGCCGGAGGCAGAGTCTGTAAAAGAAGTCCTTTATTGGTTTGTCAGTGATTACAGCGACTATACCGTATCCTATCGGGTAAGAGAGAGCGTTGATCCATCTCTTACCTTTGCTGCGGATTTAATCAGCAGCAGTGATCTTTCTGATCTGAGATATCTGTACGGATACGGAGAATATATTTCAGATACTGAGCTTAAGACCGCCCGGTATCTGGCTTCTCTTCCGGAAGAGAAGGTGCGCCTGATGGCGGATACTTTTACAGAAGGCTTCCGAAAAGGATTTGAAGTAATGGGAAGAGATCTGGATAAAAAGAAAACAGTACAGATCCGTTACCAGCTCGGCTTTGAGCGTATGGTGAAATATGCCATGGAAAATTTCGCACAGCTTGGCCTTCAGCCCATTTTATGCCGGGCGGCAGTATGGTCTGTCAATGCTGCTCCTGGAAGAAAAACAGGGTATTTTAGTACTTCTCCTAACCGGCAGTACGATTACGATCACAGGTACGACGGCGCCCTGTATATGAACAAGGCTTTTAAAGACAGGAAAGCGGCTATGCTGAAGGTAGGATATGAGCAGTACAAAACAGAGGCTGCTCAGTACGCGGGACCAGCTGTAATTGAAACGTTCGGCCAGGATGGATTTGTACCTGTCAACGATCCTTATGCTTTCAGTTTCAATGAGAAGCAGGAAAAACTGTCTGCTCAGCTGGCGAATGAGTCTGCTGTGATCTTAAATCAGTATATTCCGGGGGATGAAACCAGCTTTACCATTATTGCTTTTCCGGTTCCGGAGATAGGAAGCAGATTTGAGGAGATTTTTGACGCAACGATCGAAATTAACACTTTGGATTATGAAAAGTATAAAACAATCCAGCAGCATCTGATTGACGCTTTGGATGAGGCGGAATATGTGAAGGTGACAGGAAAGGGAGACAATAAAACCGACCTTAAAATCATGCTTCACCAGCTGAAGGACAAAGCGAAGGAAACAAACTTTGAAAACTGTGTTGCGGATGTAAATATTCCTCTGGGAGAAGTATTCACATCTCCAAAACTTAAGGGAACAAGAGGAATTCTTCATGTAGGTACTGTTTATATTGGACAATTTCAGTTTAAAAATCTAACTATGGTGTTTGAAGACGGAATGATAAAAGAGTATTCCTGTGATAATTTTCAGGATCCAAAAGAGGGCAGGAAACTGGTGAAACAGGTAATTCTCAAAAATCACGCCGCTCTGCCTATGGGAGAATTTGCCATAGGAACCAATACAACCGCTTACATTATGGCGCAGAAATTTGGTGTTCTGGATAAGCTGCCTATTCTTATTGTAGAAAAAATGGGACCTCATTTTGCTGTTGGAGATACCTGCTACAGCTGGTCCGAAGACAGTCCGGTATACAATCCTAATGGAAAGGAGATTGTAGCCAGAGACAATGAAGTTTCCATTTTAAGAAAAGAAGATGTATCAAGGGCCTATTTTAACTGTCATACGGATATTACCATACCTTATTCTGAGTTGGATTCCATCTGTGCCGTAAGCGCTGATGGAAGGCAGGTACTGCTTCTGAAAGACGGACGTTTCGTCCTTCCGGGAACAGAGGAGCTGAATTTGCCTTTTGACCGGGCTTAAAAGTGAAAAAGAAAATCATTGACGGGCAGAGAAAAAGCTAGTATTATAATTATAAGTGGTGATTGATTAATAAGTAAAAAACATTAGATACACTTATTAATATAATAACTGTCAATAATGAATCACAAGAAAAGAGAAAAGGAGAATTCACTATGGCAAAGGTATCAATTGTGATGGGCAGCGATTCTGATATGCCGGTAATGGCTCAGGCTGCAGATGTTCTGGAGAAACTGGGAGTGGAGTTTGAGATAACAGTAATTTCCGCTCATAGAGAGCCGGACATTTTCTTTGAGTATGCGAAGACCGCGGAGGCAAGAGGAATTAAAGTAATTATCGCCGGAGCGGGAAAGGCTGCTCATCTGCCTGGCATGTGCGCGGCTTTATTCCCTATGCCTGTAATCGGAATTCCTATGAAAACTTCTGATCTTGGCGGAGTGGATTCCCTTTATTCCATTGTACAGATGCCGTCTGGAATCCCTGTAGCTACTGTGGCTATTAACGGCGGAACCAATGCCGGAATTTTGGCTGCGAAGATTCTGGCTGCCAGCGATGAGGCTTTGTTAGGCCGTTTAAAGGAGTATTCCGAAAACCTTAAAAACGATGTGGTGAAGAAGGCAGAGAAGCTGGATTCCATAGGTTATAAGGAATATCTGGCACAGATGAAGAAATAATTCAAGGAAATGAAGGAGTCTGATGTGCCGGAAGCGGGCACAGAATGGAGGATATAATGGATTATAAGAACGCTGGTGTAGATATTGAGGCTGGCTATAAGTCTGTGGAGCTTATGAAGAAGCACGTACAGGAGACTATGAGACCTGAAGTATTAGGGGGAATCGGTGGATTTTCCGGAGCTTTTTCCATGGAAGCGTTTAAAAATATGGAGAAGCCCACTTTGGTATCAGGAACAGATGGAGTTGGAACCAAGTTAAAGCTGGCTTTTGTTATGGATAAGCACAACACAGTAGGAATTGACTGTGTGGCTATGTGTGTCAATGATATTGCGTGCGCAGGTGGCGAACCTTTATTTTTCCTGGATTACATTGCCTGCGGCAAGAATTATCCGGAAAAAATTGCTGACATTGTAAGCGGTGTGGCAGAAGGCTGCAAGCAGGCAGGAGCTGCTCTTATTGGAGGCGAGACGGCGGAAATGCCTGGATTCTATCCGGAAGATGAATATGATCTGGCAGGATTTGCAGTCGGTGTGGTAGATGAAAAGGATCTTATTACAGGCAAAGATCTGAAGGCAGGAGACGTGCTCATTGGAATGGCCTCCTCCGGGGTTCACAGCAATGGTTTTTCACTGGTGAGAAAAGTATTCGATATGTCCAAAGAAAGTCTGGATACCTATTACGATCAGCTGGGAACCACATTGGGAGAGGCTCTTCTGGCGCCTACCAAGATTTATGTAAAAGCCTTAAAGAGTGTTAAGAAAAGCGGAGTTCAGATAAAAGCCTGCAGCCATATTACCGGCGGAGGTTTCTATGAGAATGTTCCGCGTATGCTTCCTGAAGGGATCCGTGCTGTGATTGAGAAAGACAGCTATAAGGTTCCTGCTATTTTCCGCATGCTGGCCGAAAAAGGCGAGATTGCTGAGGATATGATGTACAATACATACAATATGGGAATTGGCATGGTACTGGCTGTGGATTCTGCAGATGTGGATAAAGCAATGGAAGCCATCCGCAGTGCCGGTGAAACTCCGTATATAATCGGACGGACAGAGGCAGGAGAAAAGGGAGTGACCTTATGCTGAGAGTAGGAGTTCTGGTTTCCGGCGGAGGCACCAATCTTCAGGCTATTTTAGACGCCATTGACCAGGGAGTCATCACCAACGCGGCAGTTCAGGTGGTAATCAGCAATAATAAAAACGCTTACGCTTTGGAGCGTGCCAGAAATCACGGGATTGATGCTTTGTGCATCTCCCCCAAAGATTATCCCGACAGAGAAGGGTTTTACGCCGCTCTTCTTGACACTGTGGATTCCTATGAACTGGATTTGATTGTGCTGGCCGGGTATCTGGTAACCATCCCGGCGAAGATGATACAGAAATACAGAAACCGTATTATTAACATACATCCCTCTCTCCTTCCTTCCTTCTGCGGAGTGGGGTATTATGGACTGAAAGTTCATGAGGCCGCTTTAGCCAGAGGCGTGAAGATTACGGGAGCTACTGTTCATTATGTAGACGAGGGAACGGATACCGGTCCTATTATTCTTCAGAAAGCAGTGGAGGTAAAAGAGGGGGATACCCCTCAGGTCCTTCAGCGAAGAGTTATGGAGGAGGCGGAATGGAAGATTCTTCCACAGGCCATTAATATGATCGCCAATAAGGCGTGAGATACAGAAAAGTAAAACCCCACCGGAGCGCCGGGATTGTTTGCCTGCGGCGCCCCTGATGGGGTGTTTTGGATGAAGACAGGAGGCAGAAAATGAAAGTATTGATTGTTGGAAGCGGCGGAAGAGAGCACGCCATAGCCTGGAAGGTTGCCCAGAGTCCCAAGGTAGAAAAAATCTACTGTGCGCCGGGAAACGGTGGAATTGCGGAATATGCAGAATGTGTTCCCATTGGAGCGATGGAGTTTGAACGTCTGGCGGAATTTGCCAAGGACAAGGAAATTGACCTTACTGTAATCGGAATGGACGATCCTTTGGTAGGGGGGATTGTAGATGTGTTCGAGAGAGAGGGGCTGCGGGTATTCGGCCCCAGGAAGAATGCGGCGATTTTGGAAGGATCCAAGGCGTTCTCCAAAGATTTGATGAAAAAATACAACATTCCTACGGCAGCCTATGAAACCTTTGATTCTCCAAAGAAGGCCCTTGCTTATATTGAGACAGCAAAAATGCCTATTGTACTGAAGGCAGACGGTCTGGCACTGGGAAAAGGCGTATTGATCTGCAATACATTGGAAGAGGCCCAAGCAGGGGTTAAGACTCTGATGATGGATAAACAGTTTGGTTCTGCCGGTGACCACATTGTAATTGAGGAATTTATGACTGGACGGGAAGTGTCTGTTCTTTCCTTTGTGGACGGAAAAACCATTAAAATTATGACATCTGCTCAAGATCATAAAAGAGCCAAGGATGGAGATCAGGGCCTGAATACAGGCGGTATGGGAACCTTTTCCCCAAGTCCTTTCTATACAGAAGAGGTAGATAAGTTCTGCCGGGAACATATTTATCAGGCGACTGTTGACGCCATGAGAGAAGAGGGACGGGAATTCAAGGGAATTATTTTCTTTGGATTGATGCTTACAACAGATGGACCAAAGGTTCTGGAATACAATGCCAGATTCGGCGATCCAGAGACTCAGGTAGTGCTTCCGAGAATGAAGAATGACATTGTGGAAGTATTTGAGGCATGTATTGACGGAACTCTGGATCAGGTAGAGCTGGAATTTGAGGACAATGCGGCTGTCTGCGTGGTTCTTGCGTCAGATGGGTATCCGGAAAGCTACAAAAAAGGTTATCTGGTGTACGGCCTGGAAAAGTTTAAAACCATGGAAGGATATTATGTATTCCATGCGGGAACAAAACGGAACGAAGAAGGCCGTATTGTCACGAACGGAGGCCGGGTGCTGGGAGTAACTGCAACTGGGAAAGATCTGAAAGAAGCCAGAGCCAACGCCTATGAGGCGGCTGGCTGGATCGGGTTTGAGAATAAATATATGAGACATGATATTGGAAAAGCCATAGACGAGGCTTAGAATTCGGGTTGATTAAATAAAAAACAGTTGACAGAATGAAAGAAACCTTCTATGATTAAGAGCGAAAAAACGGCAATAGAGGCGCGAATCTCAAGAGTAACCGTCCGGAGGCTGCGGAAAGCCTGGGAAGGGCGGGGAAAGGGGGCTTCGCCGAAACCGGCATTTTCCGCAGATGCCGCTGTTGGGGTGCAGGCTAAGAGGCTGCACACTCTCACCTGAGGGTGGAGGAGCTATTGTTTCACGGGGATTGATACGCAATGAAGCAGTGGTATGTCTGATACCGCTGCTTTTTGATTTCAGCGGGATTATAAATGTACGGTTGCAGGCGGCTGCGCAGATGTACATGAAGATCGGAAAGATTCTCCAGGGATAAAACAAAAGCATCAACGGAACTTCTGGCCGTAAAACACAGGAGGATAAATGGTATGATTGAATTTTTAAACTGGCTTGACGGCGTGCTGTGGGGCCTTCCGCTGATTGTTCTGATGATTGTTACAGGACTTTATTTTACGGTGCGTTCCAGATTCTTTCAGTTCCGCCATTTTGGCTGGATTATGCGGCGTACCGGCGGGCAGATGTTTGGAAGCGGCAAAGAGGCCAAAGAAGACAAACAGGGTATGTTAAGCGCTTTTGAGGCTATTTCTACGGCAATTGGAGGAACGGTAGGTTTTGGAAACATTGCAGGGGTTGCCACGGCAGTGGCGGCGGGAGGTCCCGGCGCAGTGCTGTGGATGTGGCTGACTGCCTGTCTTGGCATGATTTTAAAGCAGGTGGAGGTAACTCTTGGCTGCTATTACCGTCGGAAAAATGAGAAGGGAGAGTATTACGGCGGCCCTACTTATTACATGGAAAGAGGACTGGGAATTGAAAGAAAATGGGGCAGACTTTGGCTGGTTCCGGCTGTTATCTTTGGCATTGGCATTTTCTCTACATTCTTTGTGACCTCTTCCAACCTTACAGCATCTCAGGTGGTGTCAGGCGCTTTGCAGATCCCGGATCTGACCCTGGGAGACATTAAGATTGAAGGGGTAATCCTTATCGGCATTTTATTATGTATTTTGACTTACATTATTACCAGCGGCGGAACGAAGAAAATTGCTTCTATATTCAGCAAGCTGGTACCTTTTATGAGCATGCTTTATATCCTTATGGGGATTGGAATGATTGCTGCAAACCTTTCTGCTGTACCGGGAGCGATAGCGGCTATTTTTACCAATGCCTTTACAGGAACAGCAGCTATCGGCGGTTTTGCGGGCTGCGCAGTCAGCGAGATAATTCGCACTGGAATGGCTCGTTCTGTATACTCCAATGAGGCCGGCTGGGGTACTTCTCCTATGATTCATGCGTCAGCCAATACCCGCCACCCGGTGGAACAGGGGTTATGGGGATCCTTTGAGGTATTTTTTGACACTTTTATTATTTGTACTATTACTGCCCTTTCTGTAATTCTCAGCGGAAAATGGACAGATGGAACCAACGGAGGAACGTTGGCTTTGAATACATTTGCCAGCAGTTTTGGAACCATTGGAAGCATTTTGCTGGCGTTTATTATGGTGATTTTTACGGTTACCACTTCCGGCGGCTGGTTTACCTACTATCTGGCTATTCTGGAACATCTTTACAAGAAGGAAGGCCCGGTTAAGGATCTGGTGATGAAGGTATTTTACGCTGTCCGCGCCCTGCCCGGCCTCCTTTGGACGATTTATCTGGTAAAGACAAACAACCAGGGCTTTATCTGGACGCTGGTTGATATTACTTCGGCAATTCCCACTTTTATCAATGTAGCTGTGATTCTGATTTTGTCCAATCAGTATTTTGTACTTCTCAAAGATTACAAAGCCCGTTATTTGGGAGAACGAAAGACTGTGAAAGGCATCCGGTTGTTCTACGAGGATGGGGGAAAAGAAAAGGAGTAAATAGATGAAGACAATTTATTACAATGGGACGGTCTATACAGGAAGTCTGCCGTTGGTTCAGGCATTTGCCGAGGAAAAAGGGAAATTTATGTTTGCCGGCAGCAATGAAGAGGCTTTCAGGCAGAAAGAAGAAGGGGATTGTCTCATAGATTTGAACGGCCGATTTGTATGCTGTGGATTCAATGACAGCCATATGCATATGCTGGGATTCGGCAATGCATTAAATACAGCTATGCTGGGGGCCCATACGGACAGCTTAAAAGAAGTTCTGGACTGTTTGCGGAACTTTAAAGAAAGCCGCTCTCTTCGGGAGAATGCATGGATTATGGGAAGAGGATGGAATCAGGATTATTTTACTGATGAAAAAAGAATGCCTGATCGGTATGATCTGGATCTGGTTTCCACAGAGATTCCGGTCTGTGCGGTTAGAGCCTGCGGCCATTGTCTGGTGGTGAACAGCAAAGCTCTTGAGCTTTTAGGCGTTACATCTGAGACACCCCAGCCGGAGGGCGGTCAGATCGGTATGGAACATGGTGAACCAGATGGAAGATTTTTTGATAATGCCATGGATATGGTTTATGATTGCATACCGGCTCCGGATAAAGATGATGTAAAGGCTATGCTTCTGGCCGCCTGCCGTGCTCTGAATGCATATGGAGTAACCAGCTGCCAGACCGATGACTACTGTGCCTTTCGGACTGTTCCCTGGACCATGGTGAATGAGGCATACCAGGAGCTGGAACGGGAGGGGAAGCTGACGGTACGGGTTTATGAGCAGAGCAATTTTACTTCTCTGGATTCTCTAAAAGCTTTTGTGGAGGCAGGAAACAGGACAGGAAAGGGGAGCAGCTGGTTTAAAATTGGTCCGCTGAAGATGCTGGGAGACGGTGCACTGGGAGCCAGAACGGCTTACCTCAGCCGGCCCTATGCAGATGACCCGTCTACCTGCGGAATTCCGGTATTCAGCCAGGAAATTATGGACCAGATGATTGACTATGCCAATGGGGAAGGAATGCAGGTGGCAGTTCATGCCATTGGTGATGCCTGTTTGGATCGGGTATTGGATGCCTATGAGAAAGCGCTGACAGCCTGTCCCAGAGAGGATCATCGTCACGGCATTGTTCACTGCCAGATTACCAGACCGGATCAGCTGGAGCGGATTGCCCGCTTAAAGCTCCATGTTTATGCTCAGAGTATTTTCCTGGATTATGATATCCATATGGTCAAAGAGCGAGTAGGAGAAGAGCTGGCTTCTACCAGCTACAGCTGGAAGACTCTTATGGAAAATGGAGTGACTGTGAGCAACGGCACAGACTGTCCGGTGGAATTACCGGATCCAATGGCATGCATTCAGTGTGCGGTGACCAGGAAGACTTTGAAAGACCACATAGGGCCATACCTCCCCCAACAGAACTTTACGGTTCAGGAGGCTGTGGACAGTTATACCATTGCCGGTGCGAAGGCCAGCTTTGAGGAGAATAGGAAGGGACGGATCGCTCCCGGTATGGAAGCAGATTTTGTGATTTTAAGTCAGAATCCCTTTGAAACAGATCCGGAGAAAATTAAGGATATTTCAGTGGAAGCCACTTATGTAGGCGGCTGTCAGGTGTACCAGGCCTGATCCTTTCTATTGAGAATAAGAACTCAGGGAGCTACGCACAATGATGCGGGCTCCCTGTTTTTGAATTTGTTGTTTCAGTTTATGTATGGGATTAGCGTTTTACAGGTTGAAAACGTATTGATCCAACCGCTTAAACGCTTCTTTCACTCTGGAAAGGGGCAGGGCCAAGTTAATTCTTAGGTGACATGGACCATGGAACATTCTTCCGTCTTGGCAGGCAACTCCCACTTCCCAGGCTGCTTTTTCCACATCTGCAATTGTTTTATTATGTTTCTCGCACCATTTTGTACAATCTGCAAACAGCATGTAGGTTCCTTCCGGTTTGGATACTTCTACCCCATCAAAATGATTCTGGATATAGGTGCAGGCGTAATTAATATTTTCCGTTATGACGGTACGCAGCTCATCTACCCATTCATAACCTTCCGGTCTATAAGCACCCAGCAAAGCGTGCATGGATAATACATTCATGCTGTTGTAATGGGAGAGAGAAGCTTCCTTGTCAATTCTCTCACGGATATGGGAATTATAAATAATATGATAGCTGCCAACCAGGCCTGCCAGATTAAAGGTTTTTGAAGGAGCGTACAGCGCCACAGTCCTCATCTTTGCATCTTCTGATATGCTTTGTGTGGGAATGTGTTTATGGCCGATTGTAATAAGATCAGACCAGATTTCGTCTGATATAACCATTACATTGTGCTTTTTGTACAGTTCCATTGCCTGCTGGAGTTCCCAGCGCTCCCAGACACGTCCGCAGGGATTGTGGGGAGAACAGAGGACAGCTGCATGAATCTGATTTTCCACAATTTTCTTTTCCATATCCTCAAAGTCCATTCTCCACACTCCGGTTTCATCTTTTACAAGGGGAGAATGAACAATGTGATAACCATTATTGTTTAAACTTCCGGTAAAACCAACGTAGGTGGGAGAGTGGAGCAAAACATTGTCTCCTTTGGAACAAAATACGTTCAGCGCGCTGATGACCCCGCCAAGGACGCCATTCTCATAACCGATACATTGGCTGGTAAGCCCTGTTACCCCGTTTCGCTTCTCCTGCCACTGAATAATAGCGTCGAAATATTCATCTCTCGGTGAAAAATATCCATAAGCAGGATGCTTTGCCCGTTCTATGATAGCTTCCGGAATGGTAGGTACTGTGGGGAAATTCATGTCCGCCACCCACATCGGTATAATATCAAACCCATCTTTGGGCAGCGCAGGCGCAGTTGGGGAACAGCCCAGTCCATCTACTGCAATCGCGTCCATTCCATGACGGTTCATAATTGATTCAAAATCATATTTCATATCCTTATGTCATCCTTTCCTTGTATGATACCAAATCTTCTTTTGGACTATGCCCGCAAGCTAAAATAACCTTAGCACCGGTTATTGTTAATGTCAAGAAATGTGGAGAATGAAAAATATGATTAAAGATAAAAAGGCATTGGTCAGATTCAGAGGATGGAGGTTCCTATTCTTTTTAAGGAAAAGATAAAAGATAAGTAACATTCTTTCCTCATGCTTATGGTATGATAGAATTATCCTAGTTATTTTGCTTGGGACGGTGATAATGGTTTTTCCTTTTTTAGTTGGGAGTAAGGGGGAGGAAATAATAGACGATCCCCAAAATGGTTGACTGTACCAATTGGAGGTGAAGGAATTGGTCGAAGTATTATTTGGTGAAAGTGAGGCTGGTTCTATGAAGACAGCCAAGAATAGGAGTGGCGCTGGAAAAGCAGACGGCCCCACGGCCGTGTGGTTTGCGGGGAAGAAGAGACCTTTGGAAAGGGAACACATAAGCTGGAGCTGGATAGAGGGAACAGGGAAAGAAGTGATTTGTCTGGGATTTATGTTGGATATAGGCGATATTAAAGAGACCATTGACAGCAAATACAGAAAAAACTTGATATATTCCATGTACGCTTATGGACAGGAGGACGCAGGTACAGACAAAACCTGCAGGGAAATGGGAGAGCGCTGCTGCAGGGAGATGAACCGTCTGCGTGATTTCCTGAAAAAGGGAGAGGAAATGCAAGAATCATCCGTTTCATATAGCAAGGCAGAAGGGGGATAAAATTTATGAAAATCATATGGCTTGCGCTGCTTGCTGCAGCCTGCTTGATGGGCTGCAGCACAGAGAAGGCGGGAGAAGAGGAAACCATGATCAATGATGAAACCACGGTTCAGGCTGAGATTTTAACAGGACAAATAGATGAAACTGGGCCGCTTGACTTGGACGAGGTGTTTTCGAAAGAAAGCGGGCAGTCTGATCGAGGGGAAGAACCTGTTCTGCTCACAGAAGCTCCTCCTCTTATTCTTCAGGATGCTCTCTCCAGCACCTATGAAGAGTTTCAGGTACAAAGCGGAAATTATACATGGAATTATAAAAATCATAAGGGAGAAATGGTGGGAGTCACAGCCTGTGGTTCAGGTCCTCTTGACGCCGCGTTAAAAATTCCCGATTATAATAAACTGGATGCAGTTCCCTACATGCTTTCCATGACTTCCATGCCGGATAAAATTACACTTTTGGAGTATGATTTTAAGGACGCTGGCAGGGAAGAGGCGGAACCATTATCTGAGACAACTTACGAGGATGCTTTTCTGGTTTCTCTGAAGCCTGAACGAATCTATAATATAACCGCTCAGTGGGCAGAAGAAAAATTGGAGGAAAATGGTTTTTACGGGACTGCAGAGTATGTGATTTCCACAAAGTAATCGGACAGGTTTAAGGGAAAAGAGTTCACAAGTTTTGTAAAGAAGGGGATGGAGAGCAATTATCGGAGCCAACTGGAACGCCTTTTGACTCGGAGCATCTATGAGTTTTTTGAGAAGATTGCGGAAGCCGGCAATCTTTATCAAAGCTTTTCCCGTTCAAAGGTCAAGCTGATTCTCCGCTATCACAGTCAGGCGGTCATAGGGATTCTTCGGCAATGGACGGAAGAAGATACGAAGAATCTGGATCAGATTGTTCATGAAATTCTTTCAGTTAAATTGTGTGAGTTGGATGAGAAAATTGGATGGCTGCACAGCCGCGTCTATTTTAGCGAATCAGCGAAACACAGCCAGCTAAAGGGAGAAATTGAACAGATTATCCGAAAGATGAAGGAAGAGGTACAGTTTTGTGGCAGTTACCATATGGTATTTCGCGTTTTGGTGAGAAGACAGGAGAGAATACTGTATCAATTTGACTGATATAAGGACCAGCTAAGAATAGAAGAATGACCACTGCAAATGGGCGGCTCCGAAGAAGGAACCGCCCATTTTTTCAGACAGAAGGCAATGAAATCAACCCTGCTGTTTTTTGATTCGATTGACAATGAAATTGCTCAGAAGAAAACCGCCTACAGCAAAGCAGGTCATGATAAGAAAGACAATGCGGTACCCGGCAAGACCTTCATAGCGGTCCAGTATGCCGCCGTAAACAGCATACATGAACGCCCCAGGCAGATAGCCGATGAAGGACCCCATAGACATAGCGGAACCGGTGATTTCTCTGGGAACCTTAACCTCGTCCATGGGAGCGAAGAAAATAGCTCTCATACTGAATACGCAGGCGCTGATACACAGAGTAACGGTCATGCCAAGAAAAATGCCCATGGATTGGTGAGGCAGGAAGGAGAAAACCGCCAGAGCTGCCGCTACAATAACAAATACGATACGCAGGTATTTGGTTGCAGAGTGAAGTACTTTGTCGGTTAAGAACCCTCCTACAGGACCGCCTAACATTTTCAGTCCATACTGGTTGATGATGCCGTATACGCCCACCAGGGTGGCAGGAAGAGCGTAAGCTTCCTCCAGAAATGGAATAAAGTAGGTCAGTCCGCAGTAAACGCTGTATACAAAGAAAATATTAAAGGATACAAGCCAGATATTTACATTTTTGAGAGCCTGAATGACACCGTTCCAGGCTTTCCGGTTGGCACTGACTTTTTCAGCGCTTTCATCTGCTTTGGCAGGAGCTTCATCTGGATCCAGAAGGAAATACATGATAATTCCGATTACACCTGGAACCAGGGAGTAAAAGAGAATTGCCATACGAAGTCCAAAGGCATTGCTTCCGCAGGCGGAAAAAATTCCAAGAGCACAGAAGGCTACGATTGTATCCATCAGTCCTCTTCCGGCTTCCATAATACCAAACATTCGTCCCTGCTCGTCTTCGTTGCCCAAAAGTCTTACTGTCTTTAACATAGTAGGCCAGTAGAGCATATCAGCACATACAGCCAGAAGACAGTAGATCAGAAGAAATACAGGGTAAGGCGGGAAAGTAGTAAGCCAAAGTCCGCACAGACAGATGCTGATTAAGGACAGCGGAATCATAATTTTCTTGGATATTCGGTCAGTGAGATAAATAGATGCCAAAAAGCCAAAGGTGGAAATCAGTCCTGCAATACTGACTGCAGTTCCAATTTGGGTATGAGAAAGTCCCATAAATTCCTGCATGGGAACATAAAAGGCATCTTTCATAAAGCCCAGTTTATAAATGGTTCCAGCCCCCAGCATAAGAGCTCCAAAGGAGATCCATTTTTTGCCCAGACCTTTTTTCTTCTGTTCAGACATAGTCAATCACCTCATAAAAAACATTTTCTTAATTTATTTTTCATAACTTTTGAAACGGATTTGACAGTATTTAGTATAGTTGCATTTGTGTGTAATGTCAAGGCAAAGTGTGGAATTAATTGCAAAAATATGTATTTTATGTTTTGATATGTTGTAAAAGCGTGCAAATTAATGGGATAATATAGAAAAAGCATATTGCAAAATGTGTGTTTTTGTGTTATGCTCGCTGCAGAAAGCGGATTTGACATGCAAAAGGAGTTAGGTTATATGTTGTCAGAACAAAGATATAAAGAGATATTAAACTTACTGGAGAAGGAAGGAAGTGTAAAGACCAGCGCGCTGTGTACTCTTCTTGGAGCTTCCAGAGAAACCATACGAAGAGACCTGGAAAATATGGAGGCAAGGAACCTGCTGAAGCGGATTCACGGCGGTGCTATGGGGCTGGATTTTACTCAGGAGGGGGGAGCATCCTATACATCTTTCGATAAACGCCAGAAGGAAAATCAGGATTCCAAAGAGGCTGTTGCCAGAGCTGCCGCAGGATATATTAAGGATGGGCAGGCCATTGCCCTGGACTCCGGAACCACAGCTCTGGCTCTGGCCAAGGTGATAAAAGAAAAGTTCCGATCTCTTACAGTGGTAACCAATTCTCTTGCGGTGGCTAATGAACTGGCCGGTGCTGAGGGAATTACTCTGGTAATGACAGGCGGGATCTACCGGCCCGATGAGGAAGCCTTTGTATCTGATATCGCAACCCTTATTTTTTCAAAAATTAATGTGGATACCTTTTTCTTAACCACCTGCGGTATTTCTGTGGAGCGGGGCATTACCTATCCGAGAATGGATGAGATTATTGTACAGAATCGGATGATGGAAGCTGCAGAACAGACCATTGTCATTACAGACAGCTCTAAACTGGGGGTCAATTCGCTGGTAAGAATGTGCGGTATTGAAGAAATCGCCATGATTATCACCGATGGAGGAATCACTCCATCTCAGAAATCGGCCTTTGAGGATGCAGGGGTTCAGATTGTGGTTTCCCGAGAAGGAGAGGAAGAAACTTATGGATTCCATCAATAATAAGATTCAGAGCCGCCCTAGTGTGCTTTTGGTATCAGTAGATGCCTTGAAGCCGGAATTTGTATTGGAACAGGAAAGGCTGGGAGTGAGCCTGCCTAATATTACAAAATATCTGGTGGACCAGGGGCTGACAGCGCCGGAAGGTATGAAGAGCGTATTTCCTACTTTTACCTATCCCTGTCACGAGAGTATGATTACAGGAACCAATCCTGCCACCCATGGAACTGTAAACAACGGAATTTTTGATCCTACCGGAGAACATCTGGGAGCATGGCACTGGTTTGCCACAACAAAAGTAAAAACTTTGTGGGAGGCAGCGAAAGAGGCAGGATACTGCAGCGCCAGCGTAGCTTTTCCAACTTCTGTAGGGGCAAAGGGAGATTATGTAGCTCCGGAATACTGGTGGGATGGATCGGAACTGGACAGCCAGTTTATTGATATGGTGGCATGTCCTCAGGGGCTTATTTCCCAGATGGAAAAAGATATAGGAAGATACGCCGGAGGATTGGATCTGTCCGATGAAGGCGATCATCAGAGAGGTCAGGCAGCACTCTGGCTGCTGAAAAACAAGCTGGAGCCCATGATCTGTGAGAAGCCGTTTTTTATATCTGCTTATTTCGCCAGCTTTGACGAGAGCGCTCATCAATATGGAGTTTACAGTTCCCAGGCAGCCAGGAGCCTTGAGAAAATAGACCGGATGCTGGGAGAACTTTTTGAAGAGGCAAAGCGAATTACAGGAGACAACGTGTATCTGTGTGTGGTATCAGATCACGGCTCACTGGACAATACTCACAATATCTGCCCCAATGTTCGTTTAAAACAGGCGGGTCTTATTGACACAGATGAAAACGGAAAGGTTGTCAGCTGGAAGGCTTACAGCCAGAGAGCAGGCGGAACGGCGGAGATTCGTTTAAAAGATCCAAGGGATACACAGGCGGCCGATACACTGTCAGTGGTGATGTCGCAGCTGGAGCAGGATAAGGACAGTGGGATTCTGGAGATTCTTACAGGAGAACAGGCAAGAAAACGGGGAGGTTTTCCAGAGGCAGCTTATGTACTGGTGTCCAAAAAGGGATATGAACTCAGAGATGACGTGACAGGTCCATACTGCAGGACAAAACTGACACAGAAGGCACAGCATGGGTACAGCGAAGAATTTCCGGAGATGCGGGCCTCTTTCATGCTGGCTGGTCCTGGAATTGCCAAAGGTGAAATCCAGGGGGTAAGACTGATTGACGTGGCTCCGACTTTAGCAGGTCTGATGGGAGCCGTTCTTGAAGAAGCAGAAGGCAAAAATCTGCTTGGATAAGGAGCTTAGATGTGAATGTCATAGAATCTGTTTTTGGAAAACTGGCAGATTGGCTCTGGGGAGATTGGCTGCTTTTTGCCCTGGTAGGTCTTGGCCTTTATTATACTATTATGACTGGCTGTATACAGCTTCGCTGTCTTATGTTAATTCCCAGGGGAATTTTTTGGGGCGGAAGGAAAAAAGTCACGGATAAGGAAAAGTGCTCATCCTATCAGGCTTTGTGTACAGCCATTGCAAGCTGTGTAGGGAGCGGAAATATTGTAGGGGTATCTACTGCTGTTTTGGCGGGAGGTCCCGGCGCCCTCTTTTGGATGTGGGTGGCTGCCCTTTTTGGAATGGCTACCAAGTTTGGAGAGATTGTTCTGGGCATTCGTTACCACGGACAGGACGAAAAAGGAAACATTGCCGGCGGCCCTATGTATTACATTGCCTATGGCTTGAACTGGAAATGGGCGGGTGCCCTGGTGGCGGTGCTTCTATTTATTCAGAACGGCGGAGCGACTTTGATTCAGTCTAACACAATCTCTCAGGTGGCCGGGGAAGCTTTCCGCGCTCCTGCTTTGGCTACAGGAATTGTGCTTGCGGTTATTATGAGCCTGATTATCAGCGGAGGATTTAAGCGCCTGGTGCAGGTGGCTCAGAATGTGGTGCCTTTTATGGCCGGCATTTATCTTTTGGGAGGTCTTGTGGTTCTCATTGCCAATGCTTTCAGCACTGTATTTCCAGGTATGGAATATATTATCTATATCAGCCTTCTGCTGTTTGCCGGGACATCAATTATGAGCCAGTGGTATTTTGGTCATATCAGTCTGACTTATTTGAAAAAACCGGGCTGGGCAGCTGTTTACAGAGTCGTGTTCCCTGTTTTGATTATTGTGGGAAGCCTGAGCACCATTGATATGGTATGGTCCATACAGGATGTTGCTCTGGGGCTGCTGATTATTCCCAATATTCTTGCTCTGATCGTCAAAGGACCAGAGGTAAGAAAGATGACAAAAGAATTTTTGGATCCCCGCAACGGATATGTGGGAGTTAAGGAGAGAAGGAAATGAAGAGAGAGCTGCAAACATTTATTGATAATATTCCGGCTGTGGCAAAAGCGGCCAATCTGGAGGAAACGTTCTGGCTGAATGATAAGAAAATTCCTCAGGGGGAAAAGACGATTACTCAGGTTCATCCGGAGCAGATTGAAGATGCCAGCCGCCGTCTTGGGCGTTTTGCTTCCTATTTAAAAATCGTATTTCCTGAGCTGGAGGCAACCGGCGGTATCATTGAGTCAGAACTGCGGGAAATTCCGGAAATGAAGAAGTATCTGAATAAGGAGTGGAAGGCAGAGATTCAAGGCAGGCTTTTTCTTAAAATGGACAGCCATCTTCCTGTATCAGGCTCAGTAAAAGCCAGAGGGGGGATTTATGAGGTTCTTAAGCATGCGGAGGATCTGGCTCTGGAATCTGGAATGTTAAAAGAAACAGATGACTACAGCATTCTGGCGGGACAGGAGTTTCGGGATTTCTTTGGTAAATATACTGTTCAGGTGGGAAGCACTGGAAACCTTGGAATGAGTATTGGAATTATGAGCGCCAGACTGGGATTCCATGTCATTGTCCACATGTCTGCTGATGCAAAGCAGTGGAAAAAAGATCTGCTTAGAAGCCGCGGGGTGGAGGTCATTGAGTACGCAGATGATTACTGTGCGGCTGTGGAGCAGGGAAGAAAAAATTCTGATCAGGATCCAATGAGTTATTTTGTAGACGATGAGAATTCTCAGAATCTGTTTATGGGTTACAGCGTGGCCGGTGAGAGGCTGAAAAAGCAGCTGGAGGAGAAACGAATTCCTGTTGATGAAGATCATCCGCTGTTTGTTTATATTCCATGCGGAATCGGAGGAGCTCCAGGAGGAGTTACCTATGGGCTGAAGGAAGCTTTTGGCGATTATGTCCATTGCTTCTTTACAGAGCCTACCCACGCATGCTGTATGCTGTTAGGCATGGCTACAGGACTTCATGACGGTGTGTCCGTAAAAGATTTTCAAATTGACGGAAGGACAGAGGCAGACGGCCTGGCAGTGGGACGGCCATCCGCTTTTGTAGGCAGAGTGGTGGAGCCGGTACTTTCAGGAATTGCCACTATTGAGGACAACAAGCTTTATGATCTTATGAGAGGGATGTTAAAGGAAGAGGATATTTTCATTGAACCAAGCGCCTGCGCTTCTTTTGGAGCGCTGATCCGTCCGGCGGATCTCAATGAATATATCCGCAGGGAAGGTCTGGAGGATAAGATGGGACAGGCCGTTCATATTGCATGGGCAACGGGCGGCTGTATGGTTCCGGAAGAAACAAGAAAAGAATATCTTACAAAAGGATTGAAGACAGAGGAATGACAAAATATCAGCTGCTGGTTTTAGATATAGATGGAACAACGGCCAATTCAAAGAAGGAAATAGCCGAGGAGACCAGGGAGGCTTTGATTTGGCTTCAGGATAAAGGTGTAAAAGTAGTATTGGCTTCAGGGAGACCGCCGGAAGGGGTTTTCCCTGTGGCAGAATATCTGAAGCTTCCCCGTTATGGAAGCTATATCCTTGCGTTTAACGGGGCAAAAATTATTGAACTGGGAACCCGCAGCTGTATTTTTAACAAATGCCTGCCCAGACATATTCCCCGAAATCTCAGAGATGATGCTGTCAAAGCAGGAATCGGTATGGCGGTTTATCAGGAAGGGGTTATTGTGGCGGGAACAGAGCCGGATTCTTATATGCAGCTGGAGTCCAAAATCAGCGGTATGCCCATTAAATATCCCGGTAATTTTACGGGAAAAACAGACTTCCAGGCAAATGAGTGCCTTCTGACCGGCCATCCAGATGAACTGGAGGCTTTGGAACCTTATTTTGCTCATAAATATTTTCATGAGGCCCAAGTTTTTCATTCAGAGCCCTGGTACCTGGAGGTGACGCCAAAGCAGGTAGACAAAGCTTACGGCCTGAAGCATCTCCTTCGTTATCTGCAGATACCAAAGGAGGCTATGGTGTGCTGCGGGGACAGCTACAATGATATGGCTATGCTTCAGTATGCCGGGCTTGGAGCGGCCATGGCCAACGCTCCGGAAAAGGTAAAAAATATTGCCGACTACGTCACAGTCAATGACAATGATCATCTTGGAGTAGTGGAAGTTATCCGACGCTTTTTCTGAAAAAAGAGAGACGAGGCAATTCAGCAAGAATTGTTCTGTCTCTCTTTTTTCATGTTTATAGTTTGATTTCTTGCAAACAGCTGTACCCTTTGTATGGCCGTTTTCAATGATTCTTCAACCTTTCGTGGTATAATGAGATTATACGGAGGTGTGAGAATGAAGCTTTTATTGATTGAAGATGAAAAAAGGATGGCACAGGCTCTCTGTGAAATTCTCAGACTTGAGAAATATGATGTGGATCACTGTGCTGATGGGCTGGAAGGGATGTATGCCGTGGAAAGCGGCGTTTACGATATGATTATTCTGGATGTGATGCTTCCTGGGAAAAATGGCTTTGAGATTGCCAGGGAGGCCAGGCAGAAGGGGATTAAGACTCCTATTCTTATGCTGACAGCTAAAAGCGAGCTGGACGATAAGGTTATGGGCCTGGATTGGGGGGCGGATGACTATCTGACTAAGCCTTTTATGACAAAGGAGCTTCTTGCCAGACTTCGGGCCCTTGCCCGCAGGAATGGAAATCCTATTGATGGAACTCTTTCTTTTGGTGATATTGCCTTAAACAAAGATGCTATGACATTAATTTGTAAAGACAATAAGGTACGGCTCAGTGAAAAAGAATTTCGGATTCTGGAATATCTCATTGCCAATCAGGGACAAATTCTTACAAGGGAGCAGCTGGCAGTGAAAATATGGGGCTATGACAGTGACGCAGAGTACAACAACGTGGAAGTCTATATGTCGTTTGCCCGCAAGAAGCTGAATTTTGTAAATGCAAAGGTGGAAATCAAGGCTGTTCGCGGCATTGGATATGAATTGAGGTATGATCATGTTTAAAAAATCAAAACGGAAAATCATTGGAGCTCTTTTGGCTGTTTTAGTCATACTTCTGTTTGGAACCATGTGTGTCATTTATCTGGCAAGCTATGCTGAGATGACAAGGGAAAACCGGTCTCTTCTGGAACAGTATGTCTCAGATTATACCCTTGAGGAAAAAACAGGCAAGCCGGCGCCAGGAAGACCTGAAGGAGCACCCCACCGGCGGCCCTTTAATCCGCCCAGGCTGGAACTATCTACTTTCTATTCCGTGGCAGTTTCTAAAAACGGTCAGATTCTGAAGGTGGATACGGCAGATGTATCCACCATTGAGGAAGAATCTCTTACGCAGCTGGCTGCTGATATTATAGAAAGGGGAAAGAAAAGCGGTGTAGAGCGGCATCTTATTTATCAGGCAGAGGATAAAGGAAGCTACATTTTGGTGGCTTTTCTGGATAATACCGTTATGGTAGAAAACGTTGAAACTCTCATCAGCTACACCCTGATTTTTGGCGCAGCCGCCCTTGTACTGCTGTTTTTCCTGGCCCGTTACCTTGCAGACAGGATTGTGGCCCCCCTGGAAGAAAGCTATAAAAGGCAGAAGCAGTTTGTTTCCGATGCCGGCCATGAACTGAAAACACCGGTTGCCGTGGTGAATACCAATTTGGAGGTTCTTTCCCGCCAGATCGGTGAAAACCAGTGGCTTTCCAACATTCAATACGAAAATCAGCGGATGTCCGCTCTTATTTCTCAGCTGTTAGATTTGGCAAGGACAGAAAATGCCGCCCCTCAGATGGAAACGGTTGATTTAAGCCATTTGGTCTGTGGGGAAACTCTGCCCTTTGAGACAGTTGCTTATGAAAATGGGCTGGTTCTTAATTCTGACATTGAAGAAAGCATCTGTATGGATGGAAACAGCGTTCAGCTGAAGCAACTGACTTCTATTCTCCTTGACAATGGAATCCGTCATAGCACCAATGGAAAGGAAGTAGCTATTCGATTGCAGAAAGAGAAGAATTATGCCATTCTGTCTGTTTCCAATGACGGAGATGAAATCCCGCCGGAACAGAGAAACTATCTGTTTGAAAGGTTTTACCGGCTGGATGCCGCAAGAGCCGGAGAGGACAGCCATTATGGACTGGGGCTTGCCATAGCAAAAGCCATTGTCCTTACTCATAAGGGAACCATTGATGTTCAGTGCCATGACGGAAAGGTGGAGTTTAAAGCAAAACTGCCTCTTCACAGCCGCAACAGTAAAAAATAAAAAACTTCAATTCTATTTCAATCTTCCTCCTGTACAATGAGGCCACCAAATGTACAGGAGGAAATTTTTATGGCTATACAAACCGTTTTTCAACGATATGAACTGAAATACATTCTTACGGCAAAGCAGAAGGAAAAAGTACTGCAGGCAATAGAACCCTACATGGCTTTGGATCAATATGGCCGGACAACCATACGCAATGTCTATTTTGATACAGACAATTACCGTTTGATACGCCGCTCCATTGAAAAGCCTGCCTATAAAGAAAAACTTCGGCTCCGCAGCTACGGCCAGGCAGAAGCGGACAGTGCGGTGTTTGTGGAACTGAAAAAGAAGTATCAGAAGATAGTATATAAGCGGAGAGTGTCACTGTCTGAAAAAGAGGCTGTCAAATGGGTGCTTGGCCCTTCGACCTGTCCTTTGGAAGGACAGATAGGGAAAGAGATTGATTATTTTCTCCAATATTACAGGTTCCTTGTCCCAGCGGTCTTTCTCTCTTATCAACGGGAGGCTTTCTATTCCAAAGACCAGTCAGACTTTCGAGTTACGTTTGACCACAGGATTCTCTGCCGCCAGGAAGATATTTCACTGAGATCTCCAGTATACGGCACGTCTCTTCTCCTGGAAGGAAAGGTGCTGATGGAGATTAAATGTTCCGGTGGTCTCCCTATGTGGATGGTTTCTGTACTTTCTGACGAACATATTTATCAAACCTCTTTTTCAAAGTACGGAACTGCTTACCAGACAATGATTTTCCCAAAACTGATAAAGGAGGCCGCGCACTATGCTTGAACCATTATTTCGAGGACTGTTTGATTCCGATCTGGTTGTGGTAATTTCTGTTGCTGATTTCCTGCTGTGTATGGGGACATCTCTGATTCTTGGATTTCTTCTGTCGTTTGCCTATATGGTGCGTACCCGTTATACCAAAAGCTTTGTAATTACTCTGGCTTTGCTTCCGGCAGTGGTCTGTGTTGTCATTATGATGGTTAACGGAAACGTGGGAACCGGGGTGGCAGTTGCCGGTACCTTCAGCTTAGTTCGTTTTCGGTCGGTTCCAGGTACGGCAAAGGAAATCTGCGCCTTGTTTCTGGCCATGGGAGCCGGTTTGATTACAGGTATGGGCTATCTGGCCTTTGCCCTTCTTTTTACTGTTATTATGTGCGCCATGTTATTGCTGTGCAGCCAGCTGGATTTTGGAGCGCAAAAGAACAGGGAGACATATAAAACATTCACCGTAACCATTCCAGAAGATTTGGATTATACCGGCGTATTTGATGATATTTTTCAGGAATATACCCTATCCCACCACCTGGCTTGTGTTAAGACCACTAATATGGGAAGTCTGTTTCGGCTTACTTATTATGTGACTCTTCGGGATATTGGAAAAGAGAAGGAAATGATTGATAAAATTCGGTGCCGCAACGGCAATCTTGAAATATCCGTTTCTCAACAGGAAACGATTGCGGCAGAGCTTTGACAAAAGGAGAGTGAACGTTTATGAAAGGAAAAAAATTAATGTCAATGGCCCTGTGTCTGGGCCTTCTTACAGGCTGCGGAAATTCTGTTTCTACAGCTGAAAACAGGGCTGCCCATTCTTCTTCCAGTTCCAGCGTTTCCTCCGGGCTGCAGGAAACGGATGAAAACACGGCGGACCAGATAAAATCTCAGGAAACGGAAGGGGTACCTCAGACAGAGGCCGATATGTTTACAGATCGTGATTATGAAACCCATTATGATGAGACGAGCTGCGTATTGATTGAGCTGCGGGGGAATACGGCAGCAGCAAGCTCTGACAGCGTAGAGATTTCCGGCGGCACAGTTACCATTACCCAGGAAGCAGTCTACGTGATTTCCGGTACTTTAGACGATGGAATGATTCTTGTAAATGCCCCTGACAGCGCAAAGGTTCACCTTGTGCTAAAGGGAGCTGTAATAAACAGTTCTTCTTCAGCTCCCATTTATGTTTCAGAGGCAGATAAGGTGTTTGTTACTTTGGCAGACGGGACGGAAAACAGTCTTTCCAACGGAGGAACATTTACTGTTATGGATGAAGAAAATATGGATGCCGTTATTTACTCCAAGCAGGATCTGACTCTGAATGGCTCCGGCTCTCTTACAGTTACTTCTCCGGCAGGCCATGGAATTGCATCCAATGATGATCTTGTCATTACCGGAGGATCTTATAAGATTACGGCTGCCGCCCATGGACTCAATGCCAATGACAGCATACGCATTGCCGGAGAAACTCAGCTGACCGTTGAGGCTGGAAAAGACGGAATTCACGCAGAGAATAACCATGATACTTCCCTTGGTTTTGTTTACATAGCAGATGGAGCCATGGAAATTAAAGCAGAAGGGGATGGAATCAGCGCAGGAGCCTATATGCAGATTGAAACGGGAGAGTTTCAGATTACAGCAGGAGGCGGATGCGAAAATGGTTCGAAGGAATCCCCCGATTCCTGGGGAGACTTTCGGGGTGCCCGTTCAGAGGGAAAATCCAGAAATTCCAAAACCAGCCCGGAACCAGCTGCGCAGACAGCTTTGGAAACCGAAGGGGATGACGGAAGCACAGACAGCAGTACCAGTATGAAAGGAATAAAATCTACAGGCAATATGGTAATTAACAATGGAAGCTTTTCCATTGATTCTGCCGATGACGGAGTTCATTCAAATGGCTCCATTGCTGTCAATGGCGGCGTTTTTAAAATTGCCTCTGGAGACGATGGATTCCATGCTGATGAAACTCTTACGGTAGGGGAAGGAACCATTGAAATTACGGAGAGCTACGAAGGGCTGGAGGCTTTGGATTTGTCCATTCAGGGCGGAGATATTACCCTTGTATCCAGCGATGATGGACTGAATGCTGCAGGAGGCGTGGATTCCAGCGGAATTACAGGCGGCAGGGACGGCGGTTTCCGGGGCGGTGCGGGAGGAGAAAGAGGAGGCACGTCTGCATCCTCTGACGGAAGCATTGAAATTTCCGGAGGAACTCTGCGTATTACTGCCTCAGGTGACGGAATTGACGCCAACGGTTCCGTGCTTATTTCCGGCGGTTATACCATTGTCAGCGGTCCTGCCCAGGGAGATACTGCAACTCTGGATTACGATACCACTGCTGAGATTACAGGGGGAATATTTGTGGGAACAGGAGCTTCTGGAATGGCCCAGACTTTCAGCGATTCAGAGCAGGGCGTGATTATGGTAAACACAGGAAGTCAGACTGGAGGAACAGCAGTAACCATTGCCGATCAGGAAGGAAATGAAATTTTTGCCTGGACCCCACAACTGGATTTCACCACGGTGATTTTCAGCAGTCCTGATGTGACATCCGGCCAGGCTTATACCCTTACGGCGGGAACTGTTTCCGTCTACACAGAAGCAAAATAACAGCGGTATCTTCCTGGACGGCGGCGCAATAACCCGGCTATATGACTGGAACAAGAAAAAGAAAACACTCCTGTACGAAAGTGATGGAAATAAAATCCAGTTAAGAGTATAATAGAGGACATAGGATTTACAGAAAGGACTGAATGATATGAAAGTATTATTATTAAACGGAAGTCCCAGAAAAGAGGGCTGTACCTACACTGCATTGTGCGAGGTGGCAAAGGCGCTGAAGGAAAACGGAGTGGACAGTGAAATCTTTCAGGCAGGAAATCCGGATACAGAGAATGTGAAAGAAGCCGCGAAGAAAATGAAAGAAGCGGACGGCCTGATTATTGGTTCTCCCGTATACTGGGCATCGCCAACAGGACAGATAATTGAATTTATGGATAAGTTCTGCTCCATGGCCGGACAGGATATGATTTTAAAACCGGCGGCAGCAGTGGCATCTGCAAGGCGGGCAGGAACAACGGCTACGCTTGATGTACTTAATAAATACTTAACCTTTTTCCAGATGCCAGTAGTATCATCAAATTATTGGAATATGGTACATGGGAATACACCGGAAGAGGTAAAGCAGGATGCAGAAGGCCTTCAGATTATGCGCACCTTAGGAAAAAATATGGCATGGCTTTTAAAATCCATTGAAGCCGGCAGGAATGCAGGAATTTCTGCTCCTGTACAGGAAGAAAAGATTAAGACAAACTTTATCCGATAGGCAAAGGTCTGTTAAAAATTTTTAGACGTTTTTTGTTAAAAAAGACCTTTGAAAACCAGAAAAATTTCAAATATAATATAAATACAACGTGTAGCTTTCATGCGTAATTCCGGTTGCGTATGGACTGCACGTTTTTATTTTCGAGAAAGAGAGGGATAATGGAGTGAAAAGAGTAAAAGCAGCTTGTATTTGTCAGACGCTCCACTTTATGCTGAAGGAGGATGTGGGCCACGATTACGCCGTAACATTAGTAAAACAGGAAGTGGAGCAGTATAATACCAGTCCAGTGGGAAATTATCTGGACTAATCAGATCAGATGGAAGAATGCCTTTCGGCTCATATGTCCTATCCGTTGATTCTGTTTATTCCTGATTCCTCAGGGGCAGGAAAGAGCGCCAAGGAAATCGTAGAACAGTATTATGGGGCGGATATTTGGGTTCTTAGAGTATAATTATCATTGGCAAAAATAAAGGGAAGAGATCAAAACCTCTTCCCAATCATACAGATTTGTCTTATTGTTTAATTGTCCAGAAAAAACATAAGGAGTCTGTATGATGAAATCAATGATA
>DXFU01000041.1 GCA_019114305.1 Candidatus Hungatella pullicola
AATGTGGGAAAGTCTACGCTGTTTAATGTTTTGGCCGGAGAGGCCATATCCATTGTAAAAGATACTCCAGGTGTAACCAGAGACAGAATTTACGCAGACTGTACCTGGCTGGATATGAATTTTACTCTGATTGATACAGGAGGAATCGAGCCGGACAGCAAGGATATTATTCTTTCCCAGATGAGAGAGCAGGCGGAGATTGCCATTGCCTCCGCAGATGTGATTATATTTATCGTTGACGTGCGTCAGGGACTGGTGGATGCAGATTCCAAGGTTGCTGACATGTTAAGAAAATCTAAAAAACCAGTGGTGCTGGCGGTAAACAAAGTGGACAGCTTCCAGAAATTCGGCAATGATGTCTACGAGTTCTATAATTTGGGAATTGGGGATCCTATCCCTGTATCTGCGGCCTCAAGACTGGGGCTGGGCGAGCTGCTTGACGAGGTGACAAAACACTTTGACATTACCAAAATTGAAGAGGAAGATGACGAAAGGCCAAGAATTGCCATTGTGGGAAAACCTAATGTTGGAAAGTCTTCTATTATTAATAAGCTGGTAGGAGAAAATCGAGTTATTGTATCCAATATTGCAGGTACAACCAGAGATGCGGTAGATACAGAAATTGTCCATAACGGAACGGAATATGTATTTATTGATACCGCAGGACTGAGAAGAAAAAGTAAGATCAAAGAAGAACTGGAACGCTACAGCATTATCCGTACGGTAACAGCCGTGGAAAGAGCCGATGTAGTCGTGGTGGTTATTGACGCTCAGGAGGGAATTACAGAGCAGGATGCCAAGATTGCGGGAATTGCCCACGACAGAGGTAAGGGAATTATTGTGGCGGTGAACAAATGGGATGCCATTGAGAAGAACGATAAGACTATTTATGAGTATACCAATAAGATGAAAAATACTCTGTCCTTTATGCCTTACGCAGAGTATGTGTTTATTTCCGCAAAAACAGGGCAAAGAATGAGTAAGCTTTTTGAGATGATTGATATGGTGAGAGAAAATCAGACTCTCCGAGTGGCAACAGGAGTACTCAATGAGATTATGACAGAAGCAGTAGCCCTGCAGCAGCCCCCGTCAGACAAGGGCAAGAGACTGAGGCTTTACTATATTACTCAGGTTGCGGTAAAACCGCCGACTTTTGTAATTTTTGTTAACGATAAAAATCTGATGCATTTTTCATATACTCGTTATATTGAAAATAAAATCAGAGAAGCCTTCGGATTCCGGGGAACAGCTCTTAAATTCATCATCCGGGAGCGGAGCGGAAAGGAATAAATGATATGGAACGAGTGATCTGTCTGGTTATTGGATATTTATGCGGACTTTTTCAAACTGGATATTTGTATGGAAAAGCTCATAACATTGATATCCGCAATTATGGAAGCGGAAACTCCGGGACAACCAATGCCTTGAGAGTTCTCGGCTGGAAAGCGGGAGTTATAGTGTTTTTAGGGGACTTTTTAAAAACGCTGCTCCCATGTCTGGCGGTAAAGCTTATTTTTGCCGGCCGGCCGGATATGCAGTATCTTTTGATGCTTTATACGGGACTAGGTGTTGTGCTTGGACATAATTATCCTGTATACCTTAAATTCAGAGGCGGTAAGGGAATCGCAGCAACAGCAGGACTTCTTACTGCCATGGATATCCGTATGGCCTTAATTTGTCTTTTGGTTTTTGCCATACTGGTTGGAATTACCAGATATGTCTCTCTGGGTTCCTTAGTAGTAGTTACTATTTTCTTTGCCTGGCTGGTGATTTTTGGCGCTATGGGACAGTACGGCGTGGGAAGGACTTATCTTCCTGAATTTTACATAGTAGCAGCTGTTATAACTTTTCAGGCATTTTGGCGCCACAGAGCGAATATTGTCCGTTTGTCACAAGGAACGGAAAATAAAATAGGATCCGGGAAAAAGAAGGCGAGGTAAATAACATGGCAAATATAGGCGTAATTGGCTCAGGAAGCTGGGGAATGGCTTTGGCCGTGCTGCTCAACCAAAACGGCCATCAGGTGACTGTATGGTCCGCAATAGAAGGGGAGCTGGAGGAAATGATCAAAACAGGAAGACACCACTCTCTTCCAGAACTTAAGCTTCCCGAAACACTTGCCTATACAGGGGATATGAAACTGGCGATGGAGGGAAAGGATCTGCTGGTTCTGGCCGTTCCCTCTGTGTTCGTCCGGGAAACGGCCAGAAAGATGAAAGAATTTTGCCGTGGCGGCCAGATTGTTGTTAATGTGGCAAAAGGAATTGAAGAAGCCACCCTAAAAACTCTCACAGAGGTTATCTCTGAGGAGATTCCCAATGCAGATGTGGCTGTTTTGTCCGGCCCAAGCCATGCGGAAGAGGTGAGCAGAGGACTTCCCACCACCTGCGTGGCCGGTGCGTTTTCCAGAGAGACTGCGGAATACATTCAGGGAATATTTATGAGTCCTGTTTTCCGAGTATATACAAGCCCCGATATTTTGGGAATTGAGCTGGGCGGTGCACTGAAGAACGTAATCGCGCTGGCAGCAGGAATTGCTGATGGCCTTGGCTATGGAGATAATACCAAGGCGGCTCTGATTACCAGAGGAAGTACGGAAATGGCCAGATTGGGAATGGCTATGGGAGGAAGATTCCAGACTTTCTACGGTCTTTCCGGAATCGGAGATCTGATTGTTACCTGCGCAAGTATGCACAGCCGCAACCGAAGAGCCGGCATCCTTATAGGAAAAGGATACAGTGCCGAAGAAGCAATGAATCAGGTGAAAATGGTAGTGGAAGGTGTTTATTCCGCAAGGGCTGCTTTGGCTCTGGCTGAAAAATATCAGGTTACTATGCCCATTGTAGAACAGGTCAATGCTGTCCTGTTCCAGAATAAGTCTGCGGCTGAAGCGGTAAAAGATCTGATGCTCAGAGACAAAACCTCTGAAAGCTGGGATCTCCCATGGGAGGAGTGCCAGGCTGAAAAATAGTTTTTTTCTTGAAATGCGGGAAATCAGTTGACATTTTAATCATAGCATTTTATTATATAGGCTATGTATACATAGTCATTTTCATGTATATAAAAGCATTTCAAGAGGAGGAATGGATTATGAAAAAAACATTGAAAAAGCTGTTAAGCTTAGGACTTGCAGTTACCCTTGCGGCATCTATGACGGCCTGCAGTTCCGGAACAGCCAATGAGACAGCTGCTGAAGCAGCTGGAACAGAAGAAGCGGCTGACACAGCCGGAACAGATACTGGCGCTTCCGGCGGGGCAGTTTTCAAAATTGGCGGAATCGGACCGATTACTGGAAACAATGCCATTTACGGTGAAGCAGTTCAGAACGGAACACAGCTTGCTATTGATGAGATCATTGCGGCTGGCGGTATCAACGGCGCTCAGGTGGAATTTAATTTTCAGGATGACGAAGGCGATACGGAAAAAGCTGTCAATGCATACAATACATTAAAAGACTGGGGAATGCAGTTGTTAGTTGGAGCTGTTACCTCAGCGCCAAGTATTGCTGTAGGAGCTGAGAGCAGCAACGATAATTTGTTTCAGCTGACCCCATCAGGAACATCTGTGGACTGTACAAAGTTCGACAACCAGTTCCGCGTATGTTTCTCTGACCCAGCTCAGGGTTCTGCTTCCGCTCAGTATATTGGAGAGCATAAGCTGGCTACAAAAGTCGGAATTATTTATGACAGCTCTGACGTATATTCTTCCGGTATTCATGATAACTTTATTGCTGAGGCTCCTAACCAGGGAATTGAGGTTGTTTCCGATGAGGCCTTTACTGCGGACAACAATACTAACTTTTCTGTTCAGCTTCAGAAAGCTCAGGATGCAGGAGCGGAGCTGGTATTCCTTCCAATCTACTATCAGCAGGCATCTCTTGTACTGGCTCAGGCGCAGCAGATGGGTTATGAGCCTATGTTCTTTGGATGCGATGGTCTGGATGGACTTCTTTCTGTAGAGAATTTTGACACATCACTTGCGGAGGGTGTTATGCTTCTGACACCATTTGCAGCTGATGCTCAGGATGAGCAGACACAGAATTTCGTAAGCGCTTATGAAGAGCAGTTTGGCAGCACACCAATTCAGTTCGCTGCGGATGCTTATGACGCTGTATATGCAATCAAGGCAGCAGCAGAGCAGGCTGGAATAACTCCCGATATGGATGCCAGCGCTATCTGTGATGCTATGAAAACTGCTATGACTGAGATTACCATTGACGGCCTGACAGGCGACAATATTACTTGGACAGCAGACGGTGAGCCGGATAAGAGCCCAAGAGCAGTGGTAATTGAAAACGGTGCATATAAGGCAATGGACTAATTTTAAACAAAGATTCACATAAACCCAATAGAGGGTCGTCCGCCTGCGGACCACCCTCTTCTTTTCAAATAATCAACAAATGAGGTGCGTTGGTATGATAAGTTTCATATCCTATTTTGTTAATGGCTTAAGCCTGGGAAGCGTATACGCGCTTATTGCCCTTGGATACACCATGGTTTATGGTATTGCCAAGATGCTGAACTTTGCCCATGGCGATGTCATCATGATTGGAGGATACGTGGTATTCACAGCTGTCAGCACAATGGGGCTTCCCCCTGCTGTTGGTATTTTGCTTGCCGTCATTATTTGTACGGTCCTCGGCGTAACCATTGAGCGCGTTGCTTACAGGCCGCTGCGCGGGGCAACACCGTTGGCTGTTTTGATTACGGCAATCGGTGTGAGTTACCTGCTTCAGAACCTCGCACTGCTCATTTTTGGCTCCAATCCAAAATCCTTTACTTCTGTAGTTACTGTTCCGGCCCTGAAATTGGCGGAGGGAAAGCTTACCATATCAGGAGAGACAATTGTAACTATTATTACCTGTGTCATTATTATGATTGCTTTGTCTATGTTTATTAAGAAGACGAAGGCAGGACAGGCAATGCTGGCGGTATCAGAGGACAGAGGAGCCGCCCAGCTGATGGGAATTAACGTGGATGGAACCATTGCTCTTACTTTCGCAATCGGTTCTGCGCTGGCAGCTATTGCAGGTACTCTTTTGTGTTCCGCTTATCCCACCCTGACTCCATATACAGGTTCTATGCCTGGGATTAAGGCTTTTGTGGCAGCTGTATTTGGCGGCATCGGTTCCATTCCTGGGGCTTTCATCGGAGGTTTGCTTCTGGGAGTCATCGAAAACCTGAGCAAGGCATACATTTCCTCCCAGCTTTCTGATGCAATTGTATTTGGTGTTTTGATTGTTGTTCTTCTGGTGAAGCCTACTGGTATTCTGGGAAGAAAAATCAGCGAGAAAGTGTAGGTGGATAAAATGGAAAAGAAACATAAGACACCAGCTGTTTCTATGAATAAAACAACTGTCAATAATCTGATTACATATGGTATTGTAATCGTGGCTTTTGTCATTGTACAGATTGTAAACGCTACTGGAAACATGAGCAGTCTGATGACCGGCCTTTTGGTTCCTATCTGTATTTACGCCATTATGGCCATTTCCCTGAATCTGACAGTGGGAATTCTTGGTGAGCTAAGCCTTGGACATGCAGGCTTTATGTGTGTTGGAGCTTTTACCAGCTCTGTTTTTTCTCTCAGCACTCAGGATGCCCTTCCTGCGGGAATCCGCTTCTTTCTCGCTATTCTTGTAGGTGCTGCGGCTGCGGCTGTGGCAGGTATTTTAGTAGGGATACCTGTTCTGAGACTAAGAGGAGACTATTTGGCCATAGTAACTTTGGCTTTTGGTGAGATTATAAAGAATGTGGTGAATGTAATTTATCTTGGCAAGGATGAAACGGGATTCCATTTTTCCACAAAGAATGCCATGGATCTGAACCTTTCCGAAAATGGAATGGTTATTATGAACGGTCCCCAGGGAATTACCGGAACACCCAAAGATGCTACATTTCTTGCGGGAACTATTTTGATTCTCATATCACTTGTAATCGTACTAAATCTCATTCATTCCAGAACTGGACGTGCAATTATGTCTGTAAGAGATAATCGGATTGCTGCAGAATCTGTGGGAATTAATATAACAAAGTACAAGCTGATGGCCTTTACTATTTCCGCGGCGCTGGCTGGTACAGCGGGAGTTCTCTATTCCCATAACCTTTCCGCCCTTACAGCCACACAGAAAAACTTTGGCTACAACCAGTCCATTATGATTCTTGTTTACGTTGTATTAGGGGGAATCGGAAACACAAGAGGATCCATGATTGCTGCGGTCATCCTTACTCTTCTTCCTGAACTGTTAAGAGGTCTGGACAACTACAGAATGCTGATCTATGCTATTGTGCTGATTGTTATGATGCTGATTAACTGGAGTCCAAAGTGTATCGAATTCAGAAAGCGTCATTCTCTCAAGAGATTATTGGGCAAAAAGGAGGTTGCATAGGATGGCACTGCTGGAAGTGAAAAATCTTGGAATCTCCTTTGGCGGTCTGAAGGCTGTGGATGATTTCAGCATAACCATAGAAAAAGGTCAGATGTACGGACTGATTGGGCCCAATGGAGCCGGAAAAACTACCGTTTTCAATCTTCTGACTGGTGTGTATAAACCAAATTGCGGAACTATTTTCCTGGATGGAGAAAATATTACTGGAAAAAAGAATATTGAGATTAACCGTGCGGGAATTGCCAGAACTTTCCAGAATATCAGACTTTTTAGTGAATTATCCGTGCTGGATAATGTTAAGATTGGTCTTCACAACGGATGTCCTTATTCTACGCTTGCGGGGATTCTCAGGCTTCCCAAGTATTTTAAGGTTGAGAAGGCGATGAATGAGAAAGCTGTGGAGCTTTTAAAGGTGTTTGACCTGGATAAAGAGATGGATTACAAAGCTTCCAATCTTCCTTACGGTAAACAGAGAAAGCTGGAGATTGCCAGAGCTTTGGCTACCAATCCAAAGCTTCTTTTACTGGACGAGCCTGCGGCGGGCATGAACCCTAATGAGACGGCTGAGCTTATGAAAACGATAAGATTTGTCCGGGATAATTTTGATATGACCATTCTTTTGATTGAGCATGACATGAAGCTTGTGTCTGGAATCTGTGAGAAGCTGACTGTGCTGAATTTCGGTCAGGTGCTTGCCCAGGGACCGACAACGGAAGTCCTCAATAACCCTGAAGTAATCAAGGCATATCTGGGAGAATAGGAGGCGCGCAATGGCAATACTTGAAGTACATAATCTGGAGGTTTTCTACGGCGTAATAAAAGCCTTAAAAGGAATCTCCTTTGAGGTAAACCAGGGAGAAATCGTTGCCCTTATCGGCGCTAACGGTGCAGGAAAAACAACTACCCTTCATACGGTTACCGGTCTCTTAAAATCTGCATCCGGCAGGATTGTATTTGACGGTCATGATATAACCAAAACAAGAGGAGATAAAATCGTGACCATGGGAATGGCCCATGTACCGGAGGGACGGAGGGTTTTTGCAAACCTGACAGTTCTTGAAAACCTGAAGCTGGGAGCATATACACGGAAAAACAAAACTGAGATTGAAGAAACGCTGCAAATGATTTATAAACGTTTCCCAAGACTTTTAGAGAGAAAAAATCAGCCTGCAGGAACTTTAAGCGGCGGTGAGCAGCAAATGCTTGCCATGGGTCGGGCTTTGATGTCCCATCCTAAGCTGATTGTACTGGATGAACCGTCTATGGGACTTTCTCCTATTTATGTCAATGAGATTTTTGACATTATTCAGGAAATTAATAAGACAGGAACAACGGTGCTTTTGGTGGAGCAGAATGCCAAAAAGGCTCTTTCCATTGCTGACAGAGCTTATGTTCTGGAGACCGGTTCCATAGCCTTAAGCGGAAAAGCCAGCGAATTGTTGAACAATGATTCCGTGAAAAAAGCTTATTTAAGTGAATAAAGAATGTAAGATTGTTTAAAGATCCTGGGCTCTTTAAAAAGAGCGCCAGGATCTTTATGATATAGAGCCTGTTCTGATGCAAAAGATTCCATGAATCAAATGACTGCCCTCCGCATATGCTGTAACAGCTGAAAAAGGGGGTATTTTTATGGAAGATTTTAATGTATACAAGGATATTCAGGCCAGAACAAACGGTGAAATTTATATTGGAGTGGTAGGGCCTGTTAGAACAGGAAAGTCAACATTTATCAAACGCTTTATGGAATTGATGGTTCTTCCGGGAATGGAGGATGAAAATGATAAGGCCCAAACCAGGGATGAGCTTCCTCAAAGCGCGGCAGGAAAAACCATTATGACCACGGAGCCTAAATTTATTCCCAAGGAGGCTGCCTTAATCCGTTTGGGAGATGAAATTGAGACCAAGGTTCGCCTTATTGACTGTGTTGGATTTATGGTGGAGGGCGCGGCAGGACATATTGAAAATGATGAGGAACGGATGGTAAAAACCCCCTGGTTTGATTATGAAATTCCTTTTACGAAAGCTGCGGAGATAGGTACAAGGAAGGTGATTAACGACCATTCTACCATAGGGATGGTTGTTACAACCGATGGAACCATAGGTGAGCTGAAGCGGCCGAACTACATAGAAGCGGAAGAAAGAACCATTCAGGAACTAAAGAGCCTTGGGAAACCTTTTTTGGTCCTTCTTAATTCTGCAAAGCCTTATTCAGAAGAGACGGCATCTCTGGCAAAAGGAATGGAAGAAAAATATGGAGTTAAAGTGCTTCCCCTGAACTGCCAGCAGCTGAAGAAAGAAGATGTATATCATGTTTTAGAGCAAGTTCTTATGGAATTTCCAATTACTGAGATGGACTTTTATATTCCCAAATGGCTGGAAATTCTTCCGGCTGCGCACTGGCTGAAATCTCAGGTGATTCAGGCTGCCAGAGATATGATTAAAAAAGTAAGCCGCATGAAAGATGTAACAGCCTCACTTTTTGACGGTTCTTCTCCCAACATTCAGGCCGTACGGGTACAAACCAAAAATCTAGCGGACGGAACCGTATCTCTTGCCGTAGAGGTGGACGAAGGCTGTTATTATCAAATACTCAGTGATTATACAGGGCTTCCTATAGAAGGAGAATACCAGCTGATGCAGACCTTAAGCCAGCTGGCAAAAATGAAAAGGGAGTATGAGAAGGTAAACGAGGCTATGAGTCAGGTGAGACTGAAAGGGTATGGGGTAGTAACACCTGATCGATCAGAAATTCTGTTAGATGAACCAGAGGTAATCCGTCATGGCAACAAATACGGAGTAAAAATGAGAGCAGAAGCACCTTCCATTAATTTAATTAAAGCTCATATCCAGACTGAAATTGCCCCAATTGTTGGAAGCCAGCAGCAGGCAGAGGATTTAATTGCCTATATCAGAAGCAATGCAGGTGAAAGCGAGGAAGGCATCTGGAATACCAATATATTTGGAAAATCCATAGAACAGATTGTGGAAGATGGAATTCAGGCTAAGATATCTCAGCTGACAGAGGACTGTCAGATGAAGCTGCAGGATACACTTCAGAAAATTATAAATGACAGTAACGGCGGTATGATTTGCATTATAATATAAAACAATGGTATAATAGGGATAACGATAAATGTGAGTTTCGGGGGGAGCTTACAAAAGGAGGAGGGCTTATTATGAAGCTGATGTTTATTGGTGCGGCCCACGAGGTAACAGGCAGCTGCCATTATCTGGAGGCAGCCGGCAAACGGATACTTATTGACTGCGGTATGGAGCAGGGAGTCAATCACTTTCAAAATGCCCAGCTTCCTGTCAGCTATTCGGAAATTGACTATGTGCTGTTAACCCATGCTCACATAGACCATGCCGGTATGCTGCCGTTTATTTACGCAAGAGGATTCCGCGGAGAGGTTATTGCAACGGAAGCTACAACGGATCTTTGCAATATTATGCTGAAGGACAGCGCCCATATTCAGGAATCCGAGGCGGAATGGCAGAACCGCAAGGCAAAGAGGGCTGGCAAAGGGGAAGTAGAGCCACTCTATAAGATGGAAGACGCAGAAGGCATCCTGACTCATTTTTTATCCTGGTCATATGGGGAGAAAAGGGAACTGACGCCTGGAATTACCTTGCGCTTTACAGATGTAGGCCATCTTCTGGGTTCGGCGGCTATTGAGGTATGGATTCAGGAAGGAGAGACATCAAGGAAAATTGTATTTTCCGGAGATATTGGCAATAAACGAAAACCTTTGATCAGAGATCCCCTGTATATAGACGAGGCAGATTATGTAGTGATGGAATGCACCTATGGAGACAGGCTTCACGATCCGGTTCCCGATCACGCGTCTATTCTTGCCCGTATTGTACAGGAAACTCTGGACCGGGGAGGAAATGTGGTAATACCGGCTTTTGCTGTAGGAAGAACCCAGGAACTGCTTTATATCTTCCGTAAAATTAAAGCGGACCATATGGTTACAGGCCATGACAATTTTGAGGTGTATGTGGACAGTCCTCTGGCTGTAGAGGCTACTAATGTATTTAAGGAGAATCTTTCTGACTGTTACGATCAGGAGACAAAAGAGCTTGTTATGAAGGGCATTAACCCCATATCATTTCCAGGACTGAAGCTTTCGGTGACCAGCGAAGAATCCAAAAATATTAACTTTGATATGAAACCAAAAGTAATCATATCTGCGGCTGGAATGTGTGACGCTGGAAGAATCCGTCATCATCTGAAGCACAATCTTTGGAGAAAAGAATGTACCATTGTATTCACCGGATACCAATCAGTGGGAACCCTTGGAAGATCATTGCTGGAAGGCGCCAAAGAAGTCCGTTTGTTTGGTGAGACCATTCACGTGGAGGCTCATCTGGAGAAGATGGATGGAATGAGTTCTCATGCAGACAGAGATGGTCTTACAGAATGGCTTCAGGCTATAAAATCAAAGCCAAAACAAGTGTTTCTCGTTCACGGAGATGACCAGTCATGCCAGTCATATCAGGCCCTTTTACAGGGAACATACGGGTATCAGGTTTCCGCTCCTTATTCCGGCTCTGTTTTTGACCTGAAAGAAGGCATATGGCTGGAGATTGCAGAAGCTGTGCTTCTGGATAAGGAGAAAGAGCCTGCAAGAAAGGCTCAGGGCGTATATGGCAGACTTATGGCGGCTGGCGAGAGATTGCTTCAGGTAATTCGCAACAATCAGGGAGGGGCAAACAAGGATCTGGCCCGGTTTGCTGATCAGATTAATTCTTTGTGTGATAAGTGGGATCGGTAGGAGGATAAAAGATATTATTTTACAATTGGCAAATTATTTAATTTCTCTTACAAAGTCTTACTAATTATGTACGCCTATTTTCTTCCAACTAAATTTATGATAAGGTAAAGTTAACAAAAATATGATAGGTGATTGATTATGAACAGGAATAAAGGTATATGGATTACAATTATCTCCATTCTTGTCATAGGGATATCAGTTAGCTTTGCCACCAGGCAGTATATAAGAAAGGAGGAGGAGCAGGCTGGTGTGTCCGCTGCTTCCTCCTTTTATGATGGGGAAGTTTCCCCAGTGGTTATGGATTCGTCAGCGGATGCAGAGACAAAGGCCGAAACATCAGGAGACGAAGGTGCCGTTCCGGCTCCGGTTTCCGCTGATGTGGGAGAAAATATTCCCTCTGACAGTATGGAAAAATCGGGCAGAAGCCTGGAAATACCGTCTGAAAGCGGAATTTCCCAGAGAGAGGGTCAGCCGCAGCTCTTTTCTGCTGCTCCCGGCAGTAATTCCAGGACGTCTGCAGCGGCAGAAGAGAGTTTGGGAGATGGCCCCGCGTCTCCTTTGGACCCTGAGCAGAGCGGAAAGGAAAGCTACTTGAAACGCTTGGAAGAAACAGATGTACAGATTCAGAAGATGAGAGCGGAATCCAGTGATTCAACGACTTATTATCTGAAAACTCTTGCGGATAAGGAATTGGCAATCTGGAACCAAGAGATGATTTCCATTTATGAGGATATTTCAGAAACTTTAGGAGAAGAGGAGAAGCAGGAGCTGAATCAGGAACAACAAAACTGGCTGAAGACAAGGGATGCCAAGGCAGAGGAGGCATCAAAAAGATATACCGGAGGCTCTTTAGAGGGTGTGGAATACAGCGCATCTATGGCAGAGTCTACTAGAAGCAGAGCCTACCAGCTGGTGGAAGATTACGGAGATATTTTAGGACAATAGTTTGTGTCAACAGAGTGGAAAGAGCAGTGGATTTTGCTCTTTCCACTCTGTTTTGCGATTCATTTTTCTCCCTGTTATATCTTGATTAATAGATTCGCATATGATAGGATAATATAATGAGCATAACTATAAAGAAATGTTAGGAGGCGGTCATATGGCAGCAGCAGTGCTTGCAAGTTTTCTGGAGACTGCCGTTAAATTTCTGTTTTTCTTTTTCCTTGCCTTGGGAGGAATTTTTTGTGGGAAAAAGTACAGAGATTACCGGGATTCTAAAAATCCAGGAGACAAAATTCAAGAAACCAATAAGTAACGGAGGACAGTAACGTGAAGAACGCAGGTGTAAATGAACTGAGGAGAATGTTTCTCGAATTTTTTGAGAGCAAGGGACATCTGGCGATGAAAAGCTTTTCCTTGGTTCCCCATAACGATAACAGTTTGTTGTTGATTAATTCAGGTATGGCTCCTTTAAAGCCGTATTTTACAGGTCAGGAGATTCCGCCCAGGAGAAGAGTTACTACCTGTCAGAAATGCATTCGGACAGGAGATATTGAAAATGTCGGAAAGACAGCCCGTCATGGTACATTTTTCGAGATGCTTGGAAACTTTTCTTTTGGCGATTACTTTAAGAGAGAAGCGATTCACTGGTCCTGGGAATTTTTAACAGAGGTTGTGGGACTGGATCCTGACAGGCTGTATCCTTCCGTTTATCTGGAAGACGATGAGGCGTTTGAAATCTGGAATAAGGAGATCGGGATCGCTCCGGAAAGAATTTTCCGTTTTGGCAAGGAGGATAATTTCTGGGAGCACGGAGCAGGTCCCTGCGGTCCCTGTTCTGAGATCTATTATGACAGAGGAGAAAAATATGGCTGCGGAAAGCCGGGATGTACAGTAGGCTGTGATTGCGACCGGTATATGGAAGTATGGAACAACGTATTTACCCAGTTTGAAAACGACGGTCACGGCAATTATGAAGAGTTAAAACAGAAAAATATTGATACAGGAATGGGACTGGAGCGTCTGGCAGTAGTAGTCCAGGATGTAGATTCCATTTTTGACGTAGATACCATTAAAGCTCTTTTAAATCGAGTGGCTGAGCTGGCCCATACAGAGTATAAGAAAGATGCAGATGTGGATGTATCTCTCCGCCTGATTACTGACCACATTCGCTCCTGTACTTTTATGATTTCTGATGGAATCATGCCTTCCAATGAAGGAAGAGGCTACGTTCTCCGAAGACTTCTCAGAAGAGCGGCCCGCCACGGAAGACTGATCGGAATTGAAGGAAAGTTCCTGGCGGAACTGTCCAAAACTGTAATTGACCTTTCGAAAGACGGATATCCGGAACTGGAAGAAAAGAAAGCTATGATTCTTAAAGTCCTCACAGAAGAGGAGGATAAATTTAATAAGACAATTGACCAGGGACTTGCTATTTTGGGCGAGATGGAAGAGCAGATGGTTTCCGCTGATGAAAAGGTGCTTTCCGGTGAGAATGCGTTTAAACTTTATGATACTTATGGATTTCCTTTGGATCTGACCAAGGAAATTCTTGCTGAGAAAAACTTTGGCGTAGATGAAGCAGGTTTTAAAGCGGCCATGGATCAGCAGAGGGAAAAGGCCAGAAAGGCCAGAAAGACTACCAATTACATGGGAGCTGATGTAACGGTATATCAGTCGATTGATCCGTCTCTTTCAACTCAGTTCATCGGTTATGGAAATCTGGAATGTACCGGCAGGATCACTGCCCTTACTACTGAGACAGATCTTGTTGAGGCGCTTACAGACGGTCAGACAGGAACGATTGTAACTGACCAGACTGTTTTTTATGGAACTATGGGAGGACAGCAGGGAGATACCGGCGTGATTGCCAATGATAACGGAGAGTTCCAGGTAGAGGATACTATTCACCTTCAGGGTGGAAAAGTTGGACATGTAGGCCGTATGGTAAGGGGAATGTTCCAGAATGGAGATCCGGTCATTCTTAAGGTATGCGAGAGCAGACGGCAAAATACATGCAGGAATCACAGTGCTACCCATCTTCTTCAGAAGGCCCTCAGAACCGTTCTTGGAGACCATGTGGAGCAGGCTGGCTCTTATGTAGACGGGGACAGACTTCGCTTTGACTTTACCCATTTTTCTGCTATGACTCCGGAAGAAATTCAGAAAACAGAGGCTTTGGTTAATGAGCAGATTAAAGCAGCCCTTGAAGTGAAAACAGAAATTATGAGCCTTGAGGATGCTAAGAAGTCAGGTGCAATGGCTTTGTTCGGCGAAAAATATGGAGAGACTGTAAGAGTAGTAAAGATGGGAGATTTCTCCACTGAGCTTTGCGGAGGTACCCATGTAGCTAATACGGGCACAATCGGTTCTTTCAAGATTCTTTCTGAGACTGGTATTGCTGCCGGTGTCCGCAGAATAGAGGCTCTTACAGGGGATGGCCTTATGGCTTATTATCAGGAGACGGAACGACAGCTTCATGAGGCTGCCAAAGCTGCCAAGACAATGCCGGCTTCACTGGCTTCTAAGATCGAATCTATGCTGGATGAGATTAAAGCCCTTCATTCAGAAAATGAAAAGTTAAAGAGCAAATTGGCCAAAGACTCTCTGGGAGACGCTGCCAGTCAGGCCAGGGATCTGGATGGCATTAAGGTCCTTGCTGTTAAAGTAGGGGATGTGGATATGAATGGCTTGAGAAATCTGGGAGACCAGCTGAAAGATAAACTGGGCGGCGGTGTAATTGTCCTTGCTTCTGTGACAGACGGTAAGGTGAACCTTATGGCTACCGCAGCTGAGGACGCTCAGAAAAAGGGAGCCCACGCAGGAAATCTCATTAAGGCTGTAGCCGGATTAATTGGCGGCGGCGGCGGCGGACGTCCAAATATGGCACAGGCCGGCGGCAAGAATCCGGAAGGATTAGATGCCTGTCTTGAGAAAGTTTATGAAGTAGTAAAAGATCAGTTAAATTCATAAAAATTCTCTTGACGAATGGGAAAATTATGCTATAATCATATCAGTGCTATAAAATACCCAAACAGTTGTATTATGCACAAGTACACAACTGGAGGGAGGTTAGGTGTGAGCTATGTCAAATGTAATCGTTAAAGACAACGAGAGCTTAGATAGCGCTTTACGCAGATTCAAAAGAAATTGTGCGAAAGCCGGTATCCAGCAGGAAATTCGTAAAAGAGAGCATTACGAAAAGCCAAGCGTAAGACGTAAGAAAAAGTCTGAAGCTGCAAGAAAACGTAAATATAACTAATTGTCGAAGAAATCTTCGGTTATGCTTTTGTGTAACCGGAGATTTTTTTGTATAAATCAAAGTCGGTGTTAAGAAAAGCAAAGAAATGAATTCTGGCAAAAGGAATGAGAACTTTCCTGTCCTATGAGAAAGAAATTTTAACCCTCCGCATATAGTATAAAGGATGGGGGAAATAGGAGAATGACCATGTTTGAGCAGTCTGTAGAGCGGATGACTGAGGCGGCAAAACTTCCAAGGGATGTGATGCTTGGAGAAGTGCTGATCTCCTTTTCTGGCAGAAGCTGTGTGGTAGTTGAAAATTACAGGAGTATTCTGTTCTATTCGGACACTTTAATCCGGATTCAGGCTAAGAACTGCAGGGTAGTGTTTAAAGGAAACAGACTGGTCATAGAGTACTACACATCGGAAGAAATGAAAATCTGCGGTTTGATACAATCCATGGAATTTGAGTAAGCTGGAGGTGGGCTATGTCAGGAAGACTGAACCATTACATAAAAGGATACCTGAAGATACAGATAACCGGCTATGGCCCAGAACGGTTCCTGAATTTGTGCGGCACAAAAGGAATTGAACTGTGGGAAATCAATGATACCGGAGGAATAATTTATTCCTGTATTTCTTTGAAGAATTTTTGGGAGATCAGACCTATGGCCAGGAAAGCCAGGGTAAAAATACGGGTTGTCAGCCGTTATGGTTTTCCTTTTTTTCTTCACAGAAACAGGAAGCGAAAGCTGTTTGCTGCAGGCCTTTTATGTTTTTTTATCAGTCTTTACATTTTGTCATTGTTTATCTGGGATATTCATTTTGAGGGAAACAGCCAGTATTCCTATGAAGTGCTTTTAAAATATTGCATGACACAGGATGTTCATTATGGAATGAAAAAAAGTCAGGTGGACTGTCAGGCTTTGGAGGAAGGACTTAGAAGCGCTTTTCCGGAAATCACCTGGGTCTCTGCTCAGGTATCAGGGACAAGGCTGATGATAAAGATTAAGGAGAATCAGGCCATTTCCCGCATTCCTGAGAAGGAGGAGACGCCCGGGGACCTGGTAGCTTCCAGAGACGGGGTCATTACTTCTATGATTGTGCGCCGGGGAATGCCTTTGGTTTCTGTGGGAGATGAAGTAAAACAAGGTCAGATATTGGTAAGCGGCGCCCTGCCGGTTACGGATGACGGGGGGCAGGTAATTAAGACCAATTACGTTCACTCTGACGGGGACATTATAGCCTCTACTTCCTATGAGTTCAGCCGTAACCTGCCTTTATTTGCTCAGACAGAGGTAAAAACAGGAAGAATTCGAAAAGGAATGTATGTGCAGGCAGGATCCCATTCCTTCTTTTTCCTGCTGCCTCGGCCTGAGGGCACTTCGTGGAATGTGCTTACAGAGGAAAAACAGCTGCACCTTTTTGAAAATTTTTATCTTCCTGTCTATTGGGGAAACATTCGGGCCGAGGAATTCATTTCTTATGAACATCCCTATACAGATGAAGAGAAAAAGGAGGCTGCGGAGAAATTTTCCAGTGAAATATGGAAAAATTTAAGGGGAAAAGGGGTACAAATTCTGAAAAATCATGTTAAAATACTAGATAATGAATCTCTGTGCCAGATAACAGTAGAAATTCAGGCCGAGGAATCGATTGGAAGCTTTCAGGCTGTACAGGTTCCAACAGAGGAATTAAAGGAGACGAATAATTTAAATGAGCGTAATTGAGACTATGATTGACATCCCGATGGAGCATGAGAAGAATGTTTGCGGACAATTTGACAGTTATTTAAAAAAAATAGAGAGAACTCTTCATGTAACCATGATAGAAAGAGATGGGGCATTAAAGATTATTGGACCGGAACAGATGGTGAAGCGGGCAAAAAGCGTATTTAACAATCTGATTCAGCTGTCCATGAGAGGAAATTCCATTACAGAGCAGAATGTGGACTATGCTCTTTCTTTGTCATTTACGGAAAGTGATGATCAGATTCTTGAGATTGACAAAGACATTATCTGCCGTACCATCCAGGGCAAGCCGGTAAAGCCAAAGACCATGGGGCAAAAAGAATATGTAGACCAGATACGAAGGAAAATGATTGTTTTTGGAATCGGACCTGCAGGCACAGGTAAGACATATCTTGCTATGGCCATGGCTATTCAGGCTTTTAAAAACGGAGAAGTAAGCAGAATCATTCTTACCAGGCCTGCAATCGAGGCAGGAGAAAAGCTGGGTTTCCTTCCAGGAGATCTTCAAAGTAAAATTGATCCTTATCTGAGACCTCTTTACGATGCTCTTTATCAGATTATGGGGGCTGAAAGTTATCTGCACAATGCAGAAAAGGGCCTTATTGAAGTGGCCCCCCTTGCTTATATGAGAGGCAGGACTTTGGATAATGCCTACATTATCTTAGATGAGGCGCAAAATACTACGCCGGCTCAGATGAAGATGTTCCTTACCAGAATCGGTTTTGGCTCAAAGGTGATTATTACAGGAGACCAGACTCAAAAAGATCTGCCGTCAGGAACTGTCTCCGGTTTGGATACCGCTATCCGGGTGCTTAAGAATATTGACGATATTGGATTCTGCCATTTGACCAGCAGTGATGTAGTCCGCCATCCTTTGGTTCAGAAGATTGTACAGGCCTATGATGATTATGAAGCCAAGAAGAAAAACAGTGAGAGAAAGACCGCTGACAAAAAGGAAAAGACAGGTTGGCGGCAGAAAGGCGGAAGATGACAATTAACATTGAGTATGAAACAGAGAAAAAGCTGGATCTTCCTTATGAGGAGATTATCCGCAAAGTGATTGTTGACGCTATGGACTATGAAAAATGTCCCTACGAGGCTGAGGTAAATGTACTGCTTACAGATAATGAGGCCATACAGGAAATTAACAGGGAATACCGTCAGATTGACCGTCCCACAGATGTACTGTCTTTCCCTATGGTAGAGTACAAGTCTCCTTCTGATTTTGATCCGGTGGAGGATATGGATGATTGTTTCCATCCGGAAACGGGAGAACTTCTCCTTGGGGATATTGTAATTTCCGTTGATAAGGTCATGGAACAGGCGGAAAAATACGGTCATTCCCAGACAAGGGAACTTGCTTTTTTGGTTGCACACAGCATGCTTCATCTTTTTGGGTATGACCACATGGAAGATGAGGAACGGCTTGTGATGGAGGAAAAGCAGGAGGAGATACTGAAAATCGGGGGGTACTGCCGATGAGGCCCCGGGGGATTGGAAGGCTTTGTCTTGTTCTGGCCTGCGCGGGAATTCTCACGGGATGTCATAAAAAATATGAGCCGGTATCAGTGGCCATTTCCCAGGAGGAAGAAACAATTTCTACAGCAGAAGAGGAAAGTTTTACGATTACAACAGAGACGGAGGAAGGGGTTCCAGAATCAGATGAAAATCTGCCGCCCTATTATACTATTGAAGAGCGGCAGGAGGAGAATGGAAAAATCCGAAGTTATCTTACGGGACAGATGGTTGATTCTTCCAAAGGAAACAGGCGTCCTGTAGCTGTTATGATGAGTAATGACAAGACCGCCTTGCCCCAGTATGGAATAAACCGGGCAGATATTGTTTACGAAGCGCCTACAGAAGGAAACATGAATCGGTACATGGCTATTTTTGAGGACTACGATGATTTGGAGCGAATCGGATCTGTGAGAAGCTGCCGCACTTATTATATTTATTTTGCAAGAGAATTTCAGGCTGTTCTCTCCCATTACGGTCAGTCCACCTTTTCCAAGCCATACCTAAAACATATAGATGATATTAACGGGCTGGAATCCATTGGAGCCACGGCTTTTTACAGAAGCAAAGACAGAAAGGCACCTCACAACGCCTATACCAGCGGAGGCAGAATCAATCAATCCATAGAGGCTCTTGGATTTGATAAAAATTACGGAGATGATTATCAGGGACATTACTTTTTTGCCAGGGATGGCCGGGAGGTAACTTTAGAGGGAGCGCCCAGTGTGATGGAGGCTTGGAAGGTTGTTCCTGGATATTCCTTAAACAATCCGTGGTTTGAATACAATCCTGAGGACGGACTGTACTATCGGTATCAGTATGGAGGTCCTCATCAGGGAGATGAAGGCCAGATTGCGGTAAAAAATATTATTCTTCAGTATTGTCCTACAGGACACTATGCCACAACGGAATATCTGGATATTAATGTCCGTGATGATTCCTACGGCTGCTTTATCACAGCTGGAAAGGCAATTCCTGTCCAGTGGAAGAAAGACGGAGAATTCGGCGTCACTCATTACTATGATATGGAGAACAATGAAATTATCCTTAACCAGGGAAAGACTTGGGTTTGTGTGATTCCTGCACAGGATTCTCCAAAAGTAGAGATTCGGGGACGGCAGTCATAAATTTCCAGATAAATGATTAAAACCGGATAAGAAAGCAGATACTATACAAGAAGGAGGAAATATCCATGAGAAAGTATAGATTCTGCTTTCTTTTGTTGGCAGCCGCTGTTTTGGCTGTAATAATGGGGGTGGCGGCCAGCCGTCTGATGGTAAAACCGGAGCAGGCTTTGCCTGGGGCCACTGTTGAAACCATTGAAGTAACTGAGGATCAGATGGCAGCCAATCAAAAGCCGATACAGACGAAGACAGGAAAGCAATATTATCTGGTATCAAGGGAGGGATATCTGTTTGTCTTAGATGAAGATCAGGATGTCTGTGTGGAGACCCACATGTCCCTGACTGATTTCCCGGAAAATGAAAGAGAAAAGCTGACAGAAGGCCTTGCTTTTGATACTATGGCAGAGATTTTCAGCTATCTGGAATCCTATACCAGCTAAAGGGGGCTGCTGCAATGGGGCAACTGAAGGCTTGGGAGATGAAGAAGGTTTAAATTCTGCTTGAAAACAACAGAGGAAATGGATATAATATGCCTGCCGCGACTATGGGGAGCGGCTAAGCGAAATACAGGAGGAATCCATGAAAAAAACAGTGATTGTGGTGGGCGGTGGAGCCTCCGGGATGGCAGCGGCTATTACCGCGGCCAGAGGAGGTGCCTCTGTTACCATTTTAGAACATACGCCAAGACTGGGCAAAAAGCTTCTTTCTACAGGAAACGGCAAATGCAATCTGACTAATTTGTCTATGCCAAAAGACGCTTATCGGGGAACAGACAGAAATATAATCTGTCAGGTGCTACAAAAGACCGGAGTGGAGGAGACCCTTAAGTTTTTCCGTGGAATCGGCATTGTAACCACAGACCGCAATGGATATGTATATCCGGCATCCGGGCAGGCCTCCTCTGTTCTTGATGCCCTCCGTTTTGAACTGGAACATTTGGGTGTCAATATTTTATACAGCTGCCATGTGAAAAGAATTCTTCCCGGCATGACAGTTGAAACTTCAGAAGGCAGGAGGAAGGCGGATGCGGTGATTCTTTGCGCCGGTTCTAAGGCGGCTCCGTCTACAGGATCTGACGGAAGCGGTTATAAGCTGGCGGCAGACTGCGGACACAGAATTGTAAAGCCCCTTCCGGCTTTGGTTCAGCTTAGATGCCAGGGAAAATGGCATAAACAGGCGGCAGGAGTCAGAGCAGAGGCAAAAGTGACGCTGCTGTCCGACGGGAAAGCTCTTGCTTCTGATCAGGGAGAAGTCCAGTTTACCGATTACGGTATTTCTGGAATCCCTGTATTTCAGGTAAGCCGGTATGGCGTAAGGGCATTGGAAGAAGGGAGAAGGGTAACCGCAGTCCTTGATCTTTGCCCGGAAATAGGAGAAAGGGAGCTGAAGAAGTTCCTTGAGAATCGGAAAAATATGCTGAGCTATCGCCCCGCGGAAGAATTCTTAAATGGTATGATAAATAAAAAGCTGGCTGGAGTGGTTTTAAAGGAGGCTGGGATAGGATTTTCCGGTCGAACTGGGCAGATTGGAGAAGAGGCCATAGAAAAACTGGCCCGTAAGATGAAGAATCTCACTACCCAGGTGACGGCCTCCAATCCCTTTGAAAATGCTCAGGTCTGCAGCGGCGGCGTGGATTTAAGAGAAATCCATCCGGAAACTATGGAATCCCGGCGTATGAAGCATTTGTATCTGGCAGGAGAAATTTTGGATGTAGACGGAATCTGCGGCGGCTATAATCTTCAATGGGCCTGGTCCAGCGGTATGCTTGCGGGAAAATCAGCGGGAGGAAATCTATGATCAGAATTAATCAATTAAAAATGCCATTGAAGCATACAGAAAGAGAGCTGAGGGAAAAAACTGCAAAATTTTTAAGAATTCCTCAGGAAAATCTTTTGTCCCTTCAGATTGTAAAACAGTCAGTAGATGCAAGAAAAAAGGAAGAAATTCATTACACCTACTGTCTGGAGGCAGAGGTAAGGCATGAGGAAGCCGTATTACATAAATGTAAAAATCCAGGCGTTATGAAAACAGAAAAAAAGGAGTATCAGTTCCCGGACAAAGGAAATGAGCCTTTGCACTGCCGTCCTGTGATTGTGGGGACCGGTCCTGCAGGACTTTTCTGCGGCCTGATGCTTGCCAAAAACGGGTATCGCCCTATTCTTTTAGAGAGAGGCCAGGATGTGGAATCCAGACAGAAGGCTGTGGAGCGTTTTTGGAAAGAAGGGGTATTAATGCCTGATTCCAACGTCCAGTTTGGAGAGGGAGGCGCAGGTACTTTTTCTGATGGCAAGCTGAATACTTTAGTGAAAGATCCTGCCATGAGAAACAAAAAGGTCTTGGAGCTGTTTGTGGAGTTTGGGGCAGATCCGTCTATTCTTTATAAAAACAAACCTCATATCGGCACAGATGTTCTCAGCCGAATTGTAAAAAATATGCGGGAGGAAATTATCGGCCTTGGTGGAGAAGTAAGATTTGAAAGCTGTGTTACCGATCTGCTTCTGGAAAAAGGGCAGCTTAAAGGCGTGGAGATTAACGGCGGAGAAACACTCCAGACGCAAATTCTGATTTTGGCCATTGGTCACAGCGCCAGAGATACTTTTTCCATGCTGGCAAACCGACAGATTCCCATGGAACAGAAATCTTTTGCAGTAGGTGTGAGAATCCAGCATCCTCAGGAACAGATCAACCAGGCCCAGTACGGCGATGCTGCAACACTTTTAGGCCCGGCTGATTACAAGCTGACCCATCAGTGCCTCAATGGACGAGGCGTATACTCTTTCTGCATGTGCCCCGGAGGATATGTGGTTAACGCTTCTTCCGAGGAGGGCAGGCTGGCAGTCAATGGTATGAGCTACCATGACAGAGGAGGGAAAAATGCCAACAGCGCTTTAATTGTAACGGTAACACCCCAGGATTATCCGGGAGACGGACCTTTGGCTGGAGTGGAGTTTCAGCGCCGACTGGAGGAAAAAGCATTCCAGTGGGGAAAAGGCAGAATTCCTGTTCAGCTTTACGGTGATTTTAAAGAAGGAAGAAAAACACAAAAATGGGGTCAGGTGGAACCGGCTTTTTGCGGCGAGACAGAAATGGCCGATTTAAACCAGATTCTGCCAGATTTTATCTGCCGCTCTTTAACGGAGGGAGTGGAGGCTTTCGAGAAAAAAATAAAAGGCTTTTCCAGACCGGACGCTATATTAGCCGGGGTGGAGAGCAGAACCTCTTCTCCTGTGAGAATTCCCAGAAATAAGGATATGGAAAGCCAGATAAAAGGCATTTATCCCTGCGGTGAAGGCGCCGGATATGCAGGCGGCATTACCTCCGCTGCTATGGATGGGCTGAAAGCGGCAGAAACCATTGCGCGCCGTTATGCTTTGCCCCAGGGATAAATTGACGCAGAAGAAAAAGTGTTGTAAGATAAATACCAATAGATTATAGAAACAGAGGATAAACGACATGAACATAACAGAGAGGGAAGCTCTCAGAAATAAAAGAAGAATCGTAATTAAAATCGGTTCCTCATCCCTGACCCATAAAGAGACAGGGGATTTGAATCTTACAAAAATTGAACGTCTGGTCCGTGTGATCAGCGACCTAAAAGGAGCGGGGAAGCAGGTGGTGCTGGTTTCATCAGGAGCCATTGCGGCCGGCCGCCAGGCTCTGGGACACAGAACCAGACCGGTAACTCTTGCGGAAAAGCAGGCCTTCGCCGCTGTTGGTCAGGCGCGGCTTATGATGGTTTACCAGCGGATTTTTGCAGAGTACAATCAGGTGGCTGCCCAAATTCTTCTGACAAAGAATACTATGGTTAATGACAGCAACCGATACAATGCCCAAAATACTTTTGATGAGCTTTTAAAACTTGGTACCATACCTATTGTCAACGAAAACGATACGGTATCTACCTCTGAGATTCCTATGGTAGATAATTTCGGAGATAACGACAGGCTTTCCGCCGTTGTGGCTGCTTTGATCGGAGCCGATCTTCTGATTCTCCTTTCTGACATTGACGGGTTGTATTCCGATGATCCAAGACACAATCCGGATGCCCGGTTCATCAGCATGGTAAAAGAGATTACTCCCGAGCTGATGGAGATGGGAAAAGATACGTCAGGAAGCGATGTAGGAACAGGGGGGATGGCGGCTAAACTGGCAGCAGCCAGAATTGCTACAGACAGCGGTTCTGACATGGTAATTGCCAATGGGGAAGATGTGAATGTGGTAACCGAGATTGTAAGCGGCAAAGATAAGGGGACCCTGTTTCTTGCCCATACAAACCTGGATTTTGATTTGATGAATTATATTAACAATGAATATTAATAAAAGCTGGGAAAGATTTATTTCCCAATAAAGGAGCAAAAATGGATCAGGAAAAAATAGACAGAATTAATACGCTGTATCATAAATCCCAGGCAGTAGGACTGACTGAAGAAGAAAAAGCGGAGCAGGCCAGACTGAGGAGAGAATACATTGAGGCTATACGGGCCAGCCTGCGGGGCAGCTTAAATAACATATCCATTCAGGAGAAGGATGGTTCCATTACGGACCTTGGTAAAAAATATGGAAATGTTGGAAAAGAGTGAGATAAGAAAGTATATAAAAGAAAAAAGAAAACAGCTGGACAGCGCCTTAAAAGAGCAGTGGGATGAGAGCATCTGCCGTAAGGTGCTGTCTATGTATGAAATTCGCCACAGCTTCTGCGTTTACTGTTACGTATCTTTTGGCCAGGAGGCAGGAACCCATAAGCTGATAGAATATCTTATTGATATGGGAAAGTACGTGGCAGTTCCCAGGGTAGAAGGCGATCGTATGTATTTTTACGCCATTCAAAGCTTACAGGATCTGGAACCGGGAGTTATGGGGATTATGGAGCCAAAGAAAACCTGCCTTAAAGTGCGGGACGCGCAGGCTCCTGTTATAGTGCCGGGAGTTGCTTTTGACCGGGATGGACACCGAATTGGATATGGGGGAGGTTATTACGACCGCTTTTTCGAAGAAGAGCCTCTTCATCCAAGATTTGCCGTTGCTTATGAGTTTCAGGTAATGGATCGTTTTCCAGTAGAGGAGCACGATAAGGGAATGGATCGGATTATTTTACCATAAACAGGAGGAAGGCTTATGACGTTAACTGAACTAGGAAAAAAGGCAAAAGAGACAGCTGCTTTTTTGGGAGTTTTAAGCTCTGCCAGAAAAAACGAAGGTTTAAAGGCAGCGGCCCAGGCTCTTTTAGAGGGAGAGGAAGAAATTCTTACAACAAATCAGGAGGATGTAATCAAGGCTACTATGGAAGGGATGAGTCCCGCACTGGTGGACAGACTGGAGCTGACACCGGCCAGAATTCAATCTATGGCAGAGGGACTTTTGTCTGTGGCTGCTTTGGATGATCCCGTAGGAGAAGTAGTGTCCATGAAGGTTCGTCCCAACGGTCTTCAAATTGGACAAAAGCGTGTGCCTCTGGGCGTTATCGGAATGATCTATGAAGCCCGGCCAAATGTAACGGCAGATGCTTTCGGTCTCTGCTTCAAATCGGGAAATGCAGTGATTCTAAAAGGAGGAAGCGATGCTCTGGAGTCCAATAAGGCCATTGTAAAGTGGCTGCAGGAAGGTCTGAAAAGGGTTGGTCTTCCCCAGAGTGCTCTCCAGCTGATTACAGACACAGACAGAGAGACAACAAAGGAACTAATGCGTATGAGAGACTATGTGGATGTTCTCATTCCAAGAGGCGGAGCAGGGCTGATTCGCTCTGTAGTGGAAAACAGTACAGTTCCTGTAATTGAAACAGGAACAGGAAACTGCCACATTTATGTAGATGAGACCGCAGATCTTTCTATGGCATTGGATATTATTTATAATGCAAAAACACAGCGCATTGGAGTATGCAACGCCTGTGAATCCCTGGTTGTCCACAGAGAAATAGCGCCCAGGCTGCTTCCACTGCTGGAGGAAAGGCTGAGCCAGAAACAGGTGGAGATTCGCGCAGATAAGGAGGCCTGCGCCATTGTTCCCCGGTTCGCGCATGCTTCTGAGGAAGATTGGGGAAAAGAATACCTGGATTATATTCTGTCTTTAAAAGTTGTAGGATCTTTGGATGAGGCCATTGCCCATATTAACCGATATAATACGGGACATTCAGAGTCTATTATCACCAACAATTACAGCAATGCCCAGAGATTTCTTAATGAAGTGGATGCGGCTGCGGTGTATGTCAATGCCTCCACCCGTTTTACAGACGGATTTGAGTTTGGATTCGGTGCTGAGATCGGCATCAGTACCCAGAAGCTTCACGCCAGGGGACCAATGGGATTAAAAGAGCTGACCACCACAAAATATATTATTTACGGAAACGGACAGATTCGCCCATAATATAAAATTGGATAGAAGAAAGAGGGTTCGCTTCCAGCTCTTTCCTAATGGTTTTCCAGGTGTTTTATGATATGATGCTTTTGTAACAGAATTGTAACAAATATGCAATACAGGAGAAACATATCATGAAAAAAATATCCAATTATGTACTTATGACGGCAGCAGTTCTGGCTATAACCGGGACCTGGACGTCACCTGCCTATGGGGCCTCTTCCTATGACATTCCGGGAGGAAAGGTAGTAGTTATAGGAGGCAGCAGCTTAGGAAACCTGAAGGATCTGGCAAATCAGATTGGAGGAATGATCAGTAAAGACTGCGGAATCTGGCAGCCGGGAGACAGTCTTCCTCAGTGGCCGAATTTCCCAGGAGCGCCGGAAACACCTGAACTACCGGGACTTCCGGATCAGCCTGAAAATCCGGATTCAGGAGAAACAGGGTCTATGGATGCATTTGCCGCTGAGGTCGTTCAGCTGGTGAATGAGGAGCGGCAAAAGGCCGGCCTTTCCCCGCTGACAGTCAATGTACAGGCGGTAGAAGCAGCACAGATACGGGCTCAGGAGATAGAAAGTGTATTTTCCCATACCCGGCCCAACGGAACCAGCTTCGTGACCGCACTTTCAGAGGCGGGTGTAAGCTACAGCGGAGCCGGAGAAAATATAGCCTATGGACAGAAAACGCCGGAGCAGGTGATGGAGGCATGGATGAACAGTCAGGGGCATCGGGCCAATATATTGAATTCCAGCTTCACTTCCATCGGTGTGGGGCATTACCAGAACAACAGAGGCGTCAGCTACTGGACTCAGCTATTTATTCGCTGATTTGCAGTGACAGAAAATTCTGCTTAAAGGAACTGTCTTTGAGGGCAGTTCAATAAAACAATTACTTAAAAAAGGGGCTGTCCTGAAAACGTAATTCAGCGATAACCTATAAACAAGCATTCTAAATAAGCTCGCCTTTTGGCGGGCTTATTTCCTTCTCTTAATTATACAGTTAAAGAGATTCATTTCGGCTGAATAAT